>CAZVDQ010000029.1:0-20133 GCA_964625435.1 uncultured Mariniplasma sp. | reverse complement strand
TCAGTTAATGTTGTTAAACGTATCGCAGATAATATTAAGAGGGCTTTAGATGACACATTCAATAATTAAGTATAATCAATATGATATTGATAAGTATTTAAATAAACTGAGTACAATAGGGGCATTATCTGCCCTTTTTTCTGATAATGTAGTTCCCTATTTACATTATCGTGTTGCTGAGAATGTTTATTGTAATGTCTTTGGAGCTGAAAACCTTGCTCGTTCTGATGTGTCAGCGGATGCTAGATTAAAGAAATATGGAATTGGCATTAAAACATTTCTCGAAAGAAATAGAAAATCATTTGAAAAAGTTGCTGAGTTTAACCAACAACAAAAATTTTATAGTCATCTTAATACACTTAATAAAACTTTAATGATAGCTGAACTGCGCAACAAGAGACTTGAATTTACTCAAATAGCATATAATATAGAAGAATTAATTTATCATTGCGTTGTTAGAAATAAAATCGGTTTCTCTTTATTTGAAGAACCTATGAAATATATTGATCCAAAAAATATCAAGATTACCTCTAAACCTAGCTCAAAAAGTATAATGTTTAATGATGGTGTGTGTGATTATAAATTTGATATATCAAAGAGTACTTTATACAAAAGATTTATAATAAATGAATACTTCGCGTCGATTGATGTTCATATACTTGCTGATCCTCTTGCTGAATTGATAAAATTGGATTTAGCAGCTTCCAGAGCAAAAATTTCAGAACACATTATTATACCATTGTATTCTTTCAAAAATAATGTCAAAACCGTGTTTTCTAAAAGCGGATTAAACATTTGGAATGCTGCGGGAAGAAAAAGAGATTTAGATGAAGTATATTTGCCTTATCCGAGTGATCTAAGAGCAGTATTTGAAAACTTTTTCCCTAATCGTGATGCCTCATTTAATGTCAATTTACCAGATGGTAAAAAGATATTAATGAAGGTTAGTCAAGATAGAGGAAAAGCGTTAACTTCAAATCCAAACAAAGCACTTGGGGAATGGATTTTAAGAGATATTCTAAAAATCCCACAAGGTACATTACTAACATATGATATGTTACTTGCTATTGGAATTGATGCCGTTGTTTTTGAGAAAATCGATGGAAAATATAGTCTGGATTTTGTTGAAGTAGGTGGTTACGAAGATTTCTTCTATGAAAATATACTTGTTGATGAATAATAATATAAGCTAAAATAATGATTACGAAGTTACCTTATTAATTAATATTTTTTCAAAAGATTATCTGATTTTTATTTATACTTTTGATATAACCTTCTTAGGGAGGTGAAACCATGAAATTAAAAGACTTATTAGATCTAATGCTTGATAAAGATACTATTGATACTGAATTTTTAGATCTATCAGGTAATCATTTAGAGATACAAGCTAGTGATTATGATGATTCAGATGTCATCGATGTCAATTATATTAAGATTGCATGCATCAAAATTAAGAGAAACTGAGGACATCCTCGGTTTTTTTTACTTGGGATGTGCAAATTAACAATTTTATGTATATGGACATCATATCAGAGCATGAACTATCCAAAATGTACTATTATAAATAGGTGCTTTTTATTGATAAATAAATACTTATATTAAGTTAGCCACAGATTATGACTCATCTCGTATTTAGTACAGGTAGATACTATTAAGAATTTAGAGGCATTGATTTTTGATAAATGATTATTATAAGGCAAATGGGTGCAATTTTTGGCAGTTGTCCTTGGTGTCCTGGTTGTACTGTACTACGTTTGGGTTTATAAGCAAAAGAGATTAGCACAGCGAGAAAGGTTGCTTATGGTTTTGTTGCTATTAATGGATGTTATTCATAATACTTCCATACTTCACATTAGCTGTAGATGTAGCTACATTTTGGATCACAATTTGAAATCATTTCCAAGATGTCAATGATGCAATCCAAAGTGATTATAGCTTCTTAGCTTTAGCTGAGGCAGTGATTGGTAGTTTATACTACTTCTTTTGTATAAACCTAAATTATCAAAGAGCTAAAGAGTAGATACAGGGGTGTCTATTACGATATCTATATTTCCTTCTTGCCTTACAATACTATCGAAATCTACTTATCGTATATCGCTATATTCTTTGATTTTATTTCTTTTTCTATCAGTCATATAAGTATGATATGCGTTTTTATTATTTTCAATTACAGCAACTACTTTAAATTTGTTCATTCTTTCAAATCCCATACTTAATCCTCTTGCTCCTGCAAATAAATCTATCATTTTGTACATAATATGAGCTCCATTAGTTTTGTTTAAATCCTTCATCAAGTGAATTATTTAATAATTTTAAAAGCAATTTAGCCTGAAAAGAATTGGGCATTTTATTCGGAATTTGCATCGCTATAGAAAGCGCTTGAGTCTGATCAAAACTCAAATTCCCTGTGTACTTAAAAAACTCGTTAAGTCTTTTCCACATATCAGCACCGAAATTGTATACTTGAATTTCAGCTGATACCTTATCGTTCAACTTATCATCTTTTTTTGCAGCTCGTTTTATATCTTTTACTTGTTGATTTTTTACACAGTAATCAAGTATAGAATCATTAAGATTGTAAGTATATTTGTTTAATATATTTTTCCAACACGATTCTCTTTTGCACCATTGAGTAACGTTTGCTGTTTCTCTTGATGGATCATTAATCAGTTCATTAATTATTTTTGTGATATGTGTAAATTCATTTATAATTTTACTCGAAATCTCTTGATGCTTCCATATATCTAGAAAATCTAGAGTGAAATCAACGAACTGCCCTCTTAACTGATGAGAAAATAGAGCTATTGAATATGTTACAATTTGGGCTCTAAATGCTTGTTGATACCATTCTTGAGATGATACAAGCTTTTCTACCTCTTTAAATAATATACCTAAGGAAACTGATTCTTTAAAGTAGAAATCATTGATCCAATTCTGATCTTTCTCATACAGATTATCCATTTGTTGAGCGAAATATTGAAAATTAGTTTGTGCACCTCTACTTACATAATAAGGGTACATTTCCCACGAATATCGATATTTAGCCAAATCAGTTTTACTAAACATTTGTGATTTTGGATTTTGTAACATAAATTTTTGAATTTCAGATTTAGTTTTGTGCATTTGTTCTCTTAAATACTGTCCTTTTGCACGTTCAAAAAACCAATGAGTATCCAATTGTCCCCCATTTTTAGCTGGTGCAAATACTCTTCTAGAAATACTTTCCAATTTAATACAATATTCACGATTAGAAAAAAAATCAGATGCTCCAACTTTATTTTGTGTATTAGCACATTCAGCAATAACAGGGATTATCTTAGAAGCATCCATAGGATTCACAATTGTCAATTTCATTGATACATTGATGTTTTGTAATGATGATCTATCCAGGTACCTCGAGTTCGAAATTGATGCAGTAGTTTGTCCGCCATTTACTATTTGAAAGTTATTGATTGCTTCCAGAGAAATAAAACCACCTGAATCGGTAAATTCAGCATCAGTAGTTGTTGCTGATATTCCATTGTTATACATAAAAAACTTCTCTGGTTCGTTGACTATTGTTCTTCTAATACCTTTATTTACCGCACCTTTTGTACTTAAAAATGATCTGATGTTTCCTTCCAATAAAGTGCTTCCTAATTTATCATA
Source organism: uncultured Mariniplasma sp. (assembly GCA_964625435.1). Lineage (GTDB taxonomy): Bacteria > Bacillota_I > Bacilli_A > Acholeplasmatales > Acholeplasmataceae > Peloplasma. Next base: position 16,485 of record CAZVDQ010000029.1, on the reverse strand, counting down.
TAAATCTGCAAGTAATCTCCCTGGTAAAGAGCATAAAAAACTTATGTGTCCAGAATTAGAATCTATTTTTATACACGGTATACCATCATAGCCATAATCTTTAAAGTATATAGTTGGAGATTCACCACCATCTTCAATAAGATTGCTGAGTCTTTTAATATCCCAGATATGATATTCAACAGGAACATCCAATAGTGAATCAGATTTAATTACATTTACTGATTCACTTAACACTTTATCAGTTATCAGATATATCTTGTATTTTCTTACTTTCTGTGAAATTTTTCTTACCATAGACATAAGATCATAGGCTGGATTACTCATATCTATTTCTTTTTTTAATGTACCATTCATAGTATCTTCTATAAATGATCGTACAAATTTAAATAACTGCAACGAATCTGTCTTAATTAATGTTTTATTTGCATCATTTCCATAAAAATCATTAGTAATTAATGATAATGAATCATCATATTGATTATACGAATATCCGTCTACTTTGATTTTTTTGCTACCATGCTTTTCTCTTAGAAATGGAGTATATTCAAAATCAGAAATTATTCCATTATCTGCTAGATAATCCATAAATATACGTATAAAGGCTGCTTCTGTAAAATCTTTACTGGATTCGGCTTCAACATTCACTTGTTCCAGAAAATTTTTTCTAAACTCGCCAATGTCCATGTATCAATCCACTCTCCAATCTAAAATTTCAGATAACCTTATTTCATAACTGACATTTGAAATCGCCCTATTCAGATCTCTACGAACAATACGAGGAAACGTTGAATTTATAGAGTATACAGTTGTGCCAATAAATTTGTATTTGAATCCATCGTATTCATTCAAGTAAATATATCCCTTTTTTAATAACTTCGTTTCAAAAAGATCAAATAAATCAACCTTTTCAGTCAATAATTCGGAAATCTTACAAATAATTTTAGGTAATGTGCAATAAGTTTCATCATTATTTACTCTTTCTAAGTTATACACATATAAAAGTCCATCACTTGAGTGATCAAGCTGTTCAATTGAAGATATAGTTATATAACTTGATGATAACGATATTGTCTTCACTTCATACCATATATTATCTAATATAAAATCTCTACTTGAATCTTTGCTAATCATCCATGCATCAATAATATTAAAACAACCATGATGTTTGATTTGTTCATACATGAATTTTAATTCACCAAGTAACCCTTTTATCTCTTTTTCACTCAACAAGTATGAGTAATTTTTTTCTAATAGTATTTGCCATTTTCGTAACCTACTGAAAAAGTTTTTCAACGAATCAATTTCATTGTTCTTTTTAAAGGAATGTACATATAAATCGTAAAACAGATATATGAATTCTTCAGAATACATCTTATCGGTCAGCCTAAAAATTAGAACTGAACTATCGTCTTCTCTCTCAAGTCTATTGATATGGATTAATTTTGATGATCTATACGTGATATATTCCTTGTGCTTTGTTACTATAATAATCTGTTTAAATCCGTCTGATGAGATGTTTATAAACATATTTAGAGGATGATTAGCATCAATTCGTAATTGAAAATGATCATCTGATGTAACCAAATTCCACTTGTCATAGAATTGTTCTCTACTCAAAATCATTATCATCACCTTCTTCTAATTCCATATTTATTTCAGATGCAATTTTATTTAAATAATACTTAATTTTTTGTGGTTTATAATTCGGATTATACTCATTCTTATTTACAAAACCCAAACCCAGCGCTACTATTTCACCATCGAATTCATTTAACAATTTAGAATCTGATGATTCCGGATTGGGTGTGATAAAGTGAATAAACAAGACAGGGTTTCTATCTGTATGTAAATAGATCGAATCTGGAAAATTCGAAGCTTTATCTGTTAGGAGTGTATAATTCCTTTCAAGAATTTTTCTTTCGTCTGAAGTTAATCCCTGATGCGACGCCCCTCCGCTACCAACTCTGACTTTTGACCCTGATATGCAATAACTATATTTAATGTTTTCAATCTTTCTGATCTCTTTTGCAAGTGTATATTTTATATTATCTATTGAAATATCAAATGGCTGTGTATCGTTACCCTGCGATATACATACATCCCATTTATCTGCACATTGTATTATGTAATTTGCTAAGGATGCAGAATCAAAATACCAGTGCCAATCCAAAGATTTGAACTCTGACACTAATTCCGATATTACTTTGTAATCCAAATTTCTCCAAATAAATTGATTACTTTCTTTAGAGCCGTATTTATTCAATGAACTTATAAATAATAAAACATTGCGATAATTAATTTTTAATTTTTCGAAATCTAGTGGTAATCTTGGACTTTCAATCAATCGACCTGCAATATCAATTTCACAGTACTCTTGTGATAATGACGCGTTCTTCATTTTATTTCTTGCTGTTGGGATAAGTGAGTCAGGATGCCCTTGAACCTTGAGTCCAAAATCTCTAGGAGTTCTATCATTTTTATTCATCTTTATGATTTCTAATTTTAATTCCTCAGTAGCATCACTAATGTGTCTATACCACGCACTAGCTTCTACTGATATCCAAAGCCGTACTAAGTTTGAGTATCCCAATCTATAACCAAACCATCTTCCCATCTGCATAAGAGTATCATATGCCTGTGAATTTCTATAAAAATAACTAACACATAATCCTTCCAATGTTAGACCTCTAGATAAACAATTCCCTCCAATTGCTACTACGGTCAATCCACTGGGATAATTTTCATAGTCTAATTTGCTTAAAGATTTTTGATTTATTGAAAAAATCTTTAGATCTTCATTTGCCTCAAATAAAAAATTATTTAGGATGTTCTGAAAAGTTGTATTAGAAAAAACATCTAAATTATGCTTCTTCCATATTTCTTTTATTTTATAAATTGTTCGATTTTTAAGTGCTTTGCTTATATTCAGTTTTGAGAAATTCACAATATCTGGCCATATAGATTGTTTAAACTCAAACTCTAGACTATCACGTAAACGATTTTGGACATCAACATAGCGACTTACATTTATCAACATAGATTTATGATTGGTCTTATGGCCACTGTAATCTCTAATAGCGTTACTCACAAGGAAGTATAGAAATGCATCAATCATTGAATTTGGTAGGTTTTCTAACTCGAGATATTTTTTATGCCCATATTGAAATGTTAATTCCATTTCCTTATCTGGAATTTCAATTAATGCACCTTCAGTAAATTCACCTAACTCACTAAACATTTGTTCACTACCCATATAATTTGAGGGTGCTGAAAGAGAGTAGATAAAATTTCCCGGAAATAAATCGGGATCAAATTTCATATCTGAATTTTCTTGATAAGGATTGATAAATATATTCGCAAATGGTGTAGCAGTTATGCCTAAATATGTAGATCTCGTAAATAAGTTTAAAATGCTTCTAATTTGGTTATTAATAGTTGAAGGATTAGTTTCGTCCCTAGTATTAACACTTGCATTATCAGATTCATCATCAATGATTAAAACTGGAACATTAATAACCGAAGAACGTTTCACAACAATAGAATTTCTCATAAACTGATATAGATTGCTTAAAACTGATTTGACTTTCTTAATGACAAATAGCTTAGGTGTCATGTTTTCAGTAAAAGTATTTGTAATCGTATCAGCAATTTTTTTACTAAAATCTTTTTCGTCCGAAGTATATACATCAATATTAATATTAGTTGGTTTTCCTATCTTTCCAACTCCAATTGATACACTTTTAACGACCTCACCTGGAACAAGATTGCTAGAAGTAATCCTAGTTGTTCCAACCAGTTCTTTTTCAAGTCTTAACTGTGTTTGTCTTCTTAATGTGTTTGTCAAACCAGCTAGTACTATTATCACTTTATATCCGGAGTCAATAGCTTTATTACATATAGAGGTATAGTTAGCTGTCTTTCCTGATTGTACATCACCTATTATAAGTCCTTTTCTATTCCATGCATTTTTATTTTGTGGATCACCTATAAAATCCATAATCGTATCTGTTGTTACATCAAGCTTTTTTACAACAAAAGGAGACCATAATTTTTCTTCAAGTAAATATTTAGAATATCTATTAGAATAGGAATTTTCTAGATCTTTTTTTCTTTCAATATACCACTTTATGTGATCACTCTCATGATCAACAATTATGTGACCCTCAGTTTGATTGGTACCTCTAATTTCTTGAATTCGTTTAATTAAGAAATCAAATTCTTCATCAGATACCTCTACTTCACTAGAGATAATTATGCGATAGATTTTAGATGCATTTATAAATTCAATATCTGATGGAGTTGTATCTCTAAATTTGATATTTAGAAAACTATGCAAATACGCCTCAAGTCTTTCAACATTATTCATTTATTATGACCTCCTTGAACATATCCTCTTCTAAAATGTATTCATTAAATGGGGATACCTTAATCAAATCGTAAAAAAACGTTTTTCTGTTGATTTTATCAATTTGAATCAACAATTCATTCATAATCTTTATTATCTTTTCAGTTTTCTCTTCGAGGTTTTCCATTGCAAATTTTTCGTCATCATGTGAATCGGTTAATATCTGGTTAATGGGGATTTCGCTTTCGATGAGAGACAAAACAGATTCGAAGTTATCATCATATGTTTGTAACAATCTTGATATTAAAGGGTGAGAACGATTGATAAGGTATACTGAGCCAGAACGGGTAATAGCTCTACCCCAAACCCTTGAAACACTATCTCCAATTTCCTTTTTTGCTCTTGCAGTATATACTCTTTTACCGAAATAGGCTATTTGTCCAATAATTCTTTTCATAGTGTCAATAACAATATCTGGTGGTATAGCTATTGATTTTTTGATGTCCAAAGACCACATATGATCTACAGAGTTTGGAATATCAACTTTTACTCGACATAATTTGGTTAGGTCTGTTTTTCTAGTCAATCCGAACCAATTCGCATACATAATTAGTCTTTTATTTCTGTAAAGATAGAATCCTTGATTTTTATTTAAGCCTTCAGAACCACCTAATAAATTTATATCTTCCTTTGATAGTTGCGACAGATGGGGCAAAGTGTATGGAACGATCTCTAATAGAGCGGTTTTTCGAATTTTCCCTGTATAATATTTGATATTAACTTTTTCGACGATGTGTTTGGTACTTTTCTCTATGAAAAAAGGATCATAAGCATTTATGGGATTATTATTGATGGAAATAAGTATTTTTTTTAGTCCCTGTTCACCTGATAAAAATCTATGGAATGTCAATGAAATATGATCTCGAATGGTGTAGAATTTTTTTGATAATGTTCTAGAATAATTATTTGAACCAGAAACAATTTTATCTAGATTTAGCCATAATACAACAGTCCCTTGAGATTTCATCTCTAATTCATCAAAATGTGGATAAGTTTTGCATTCCTTTTTGTTATAACTCATTAAATCCCAAGTTTTAACTTCATTTATATGGTCTAAATCCCAAGAAAAACATGAAAAAACATTGTCACTTTTGCTCATTACAACAAGTTTTTTTGCTTGGGAAAGAGATGCCGTTTTCATGCCTAAACCATATCTACCTAAATCCATTTCATCTCGTTCTAGACTTGAATTGGTTGATCCATACACCATGGATCTTTTTAGCGTATCAAAATCCATCCCCATTCCATCATCAACAATAGCAACATAAGGATCTTGATCAATTGAAAAATATATATCAATTTTTGTAGCCTTTGCTGTTATTGAGTTATCAATGATATCAGCTATTGCAGCTTCAGTTGTATACCCAATTGCTCTAACTGATTCCATCAAGGATGGTGCAAATGGTGGTGAATTGTAATTTTTCATTTTTTTCTCCCTAAATATCTAAAAAATTTTGTTGATTAACTTTACCAAGTTAAGTGCTGATTCTTTATCAAGCTGTATAATTTGACTCGATTTTTCAACATATTCTCTATCTGATCTTCCATATGTGTCTATCTGTAAATATTGTATACCATTATAAGTAAAAACATCATAAGTAGCAACTACTTCATCATGCACAGTATTTCTAGTTTTTTCCATTTTTTCCATTTTTGAAATATCTATTCTTGCCATCTAAATATCCTCCTTTCAATTTTGTATAAATTTTGTTATATAAACTTTCAGATTCAATAATCACTTGATAACCTCACTCTAAATCTTTCTTGTAAAATGGATATAATACATTTTTAAGTATATATTTTCGGTTTTGATGAGTAATCGTGCTATAAAGCGCGGTGCCAAGATTATGTTCTAGAAATGAGTTTACTTTTCGGCAAATATTAGCAATGATATTTATCAAGAAACTCAAATATGTATCTCCTTATTGTTCTAGTGATAATTTCGTGACCCAAATCAGTAGGATGTACTCCATCATACAATATCTCTTCCATCTTATATTTCTTCTTATATTCATCTAATACATCTTGCATCGGTATAAAATAATCAGCATACTTATTTGCAAGCTCTTTCACAATCTTTCTTTCTTCATCTAAATCTTTTTGCCACTTTGGATCATATGTTCCAATCGGATAACAAAATGGTTCAATTAAAAGAATCTTTGTATTAGGTAGTTTTGTTTTTACTTCTTCTAATAGTTTTATATAATTCATCTTATATTCTTGAGGGGTTAGCACATGCCCAAACGCATAATGATGCCACACCTCATTAATACCTATTAAAATAGATAAGAAATCAGGTTTAATCTGTATTGTATCTTCTTCCCATCTTTTTAATAAGTCACATGTTCTTTGTCCACTGACACCTCTATTAACAATAATGACGTGATTCAACCTATCAACAAGCTTACTTACATAACCATGTCCTAAATCATAATACTTATTTCTATCTCTTCCACCATCTGTAATACTATCTCCTTGAAATAACAAAACAGGATATTTAAGATCCTTAGGTTCTTCTTTATAGATCCAATATTCAATCAAATCTAAGTCATTACCGCCTAATCCTTTTTCTTTATATGCTTTTCTTACAATACCACCAAGAGTTTCAGGTATGTTTCTACTTGCATAGTTTCTTCTATCTACGGGATAGATTAGATATTCATAATCTAAATGCTCATAGGCATACTCCGTGACTCTTGTTATGGCTTCTAATCCGTATTTGTTACCATGTGCTTGTATCTTAATCCAAACACCTAATTCAGGTGTTTTTGTGTTTATGTTATGCAAACCAAAAACACCAATAAACTCTTCTGTTCCTTTTAGTCTACCTACAAATACTATCTCTTGTTTATCTTCATATTTTTTAATTGATGATTTAATGAACTCAATCGTCTCAGAAATATCATCGGCTGGTTTAGGAAACATATACTTAGTTACTGCAGCATTAAAAGAAGTAAAGATTTCATCTTTATCTTTCAGTGATACAGGTTTTAATATAAGTCTGTCTGTAATGAGTTCCATAGGTCCCCCGAAGATATTAATTATATATATTATACTCTAAAATGTGGTGTCATTCTACATTTGCTGACATTTTTGATAAAATCAACATTCTGGAAAAATACAAACATCACCATCTGATATTATCGAACTTAAATTAATCCTCATTAATACCCAATTTTTCTATTAAATTATATATGGTTGCTAAGAAAAAGACCCCATTTTAAAGTGATCTCAATTCATGTGGGTGCTTCAAAGCTTAAGTGTGTACATAATGTTGGTATAATGAGTTATTCATCGGATAATCTTCTGCGGTTAATCCTATAAAATTTTTCTTCTTTTTCTATACCTATATATCTTCTGTTTAGTCGTTTTGCTGTATAACAAGTAGTACCACTTCCCATGAAGGGGTCGAGTACTAAATCTCCCTTCTTACTAGGTGCCTTAATGATTCTTTCCAATAAGCATTCTGGCTTTTGAGTTGGATGATATCCATATTTCTTTTCACTTTTCTGAACTGCAGGCAATGTTCAAACATCTTCCATTTCACAATTATTAATAGAATACATATCGTCATAATTAAGTATATGCTTACTTCCCTTTTTAGCCCATATGATCATCTCATAAGAAAACCTAAATTTATTTTTATATATTAATTGCGGTGGATCACTTTTATGCCATACAATAATATTGATAATTTTATACCTGATTATCTTCAATTCTCTTTCGACATCAAAAATATTATGAAATGTTCCTGAAACCCAAATTGAACCAGTATTCTTTAAGATCCGATAACACTCAGTCAACCAAGAATTCGTAAAATGATGTATGTTTGTATAATTTTCTTGTTTGCCCCATTCTCCCTTATCTACTGAAACAATTTTCCCACTATTAATACTTAATCCTCCATTAGACAAGAAATATGGAGGATCTGCAAAGATCAAATCTACAGATTCCGAACCTAATCCTTTCATTACGTCAATACAATCTCCTAAATATAACATGAAAATCACTCCTCACGTTATATTAGTGAGAAATGATTAGTTTTACTTTATCTTACACTTAAATCTCTAATATACTCGGATTCTCCGTAAATTCTAGAAAATCTCTCCTTTATATCACCAATAACCGGTTCGACAAGATGATCTTCCTTTGTTAGATATACCTCATAAAACATTTTAGAAAAAATTAATGCTTCATTGTCAAAAATTGAATTAGTAAATCCAATAGTTTCCATAAAATTAGTGCTACCGCTATATTCTCTTAATTTCCGAGAAAAATCATTTGAATTGCACACATTAACATAAACTAAAAATACATCATCGCTTCTGTTTTCAAAATATGATAAAAACTTAGAGCTAGTCATCCTATAGGATTGATTTCCATCATCTAGAATTGCGATTTCGCCTGGTGCTCCATGACAAGAAAAATGATAACATTTTATTTCGTGATTATTTATTGTTTTCTCTAGAATATTTGAATTTGTTGCATATCTAACTATAGGATGATATAAAGAATCATTTCCCATTGCTAAAATTCTTATATCGTGAATTTCCTGAACAAATTCACAATCATCTTGATCTTTTGGAGATGCCTCAAATAATGCAAAATCCCATTTTTCGTATTCATATTTCCTTCTCATGATTTCTTCATACATTGAGTAAATAATATTAGACCAACTTTTGTATATATTTGTGAAATAATCTTCCAACTTATCTATTTCAATACTCTCTTTTTGTAATTCCAAATAGGACTCTTTTACATAGTATGCATATGAACTAACCAAATATGTATCCCTTATAAACAAATTAAATGCCCTATTTATAAAGCAGTAATTACTAATTTGTCCTTTGTCTTCATCACTTAATTCTAGATTTTGATTACTAAATACTTCATGTAATTTATCAATTAATAACTTGCTGTAATTTAAAAATATTTTCTTGCTCTCTATGTTTTTATAAAACATTGTCACTTCACTTAATATATCGCTTCTCATGTTATTTTATTACTGTATTCAATGCACCATTATCTAAGTCGTTTATACACAAAATAGTATCCATTGCTACGAATGTCTCTTCAAGATTATTTTTAGCGCTTAACCAACCTACTCCATCGGTAATCCAGATAAATTTAAAGCCAGGAATATTCTTTGTTTGCTCATGTAACATTTTATAACTTCTTGCAGTTTCATTTAATTTCGATCCTCCGCCTGAGTAAAAATTCACTTCAATTGCATACACCATATCATTTGTTTTTACTACAAAATCGAATCTTTTATTAGCATTTTTACTTTCCTGATTTACATCTAAGTTAATTCCGAAAAGTTTATTGATTTCCATAGCTGATAGTTGAGTGTAGTATTGCTCACCAATTTTATAATTGTGTTTTTGAAGGTGTTTCTCAACAAGTTTTTCCATAGAAGTTCCGGTTCTATTTTTTCTTGCATTTGAATCCAGTCCAACTTCAACCCCGCAAACATAATCAACTAAATTGCTTATAAGATGGTTGGAAAGCAAGTCGAACAATCCGGTTTTATGCATAAACTTAACAAATTCATTAGTAGTATAATTTTTTTTGTAAAAATCAAATACCCTTTCATCACTTGTGTCATTTATCAAAATTTCTGATTCCCTTTTTGCTAATAATATTGGTACTGCAGCCAATATAGTTGGAAAACTCTCAAGCAAATTTATAAATTCACTTTCTATGTTTTTACTACCAATCAAACTGTTTAATATATTAAGTTCAACTTTTATTTTTTCTACATTAATATACACTTTGTCAAAATTAGTATAGAAGCTCCAATCAGCAATACTTGGTTTAAATGTGGATATCCACTCGTTAAAATTCTTTTTCATTTTTATCACCCTTAAGACCATTATAACGCTTTTTAGTTATTTCTAAATATTCTTTTTCTGTATCTATACCTATGTACTCCCTATTGTGCTTCAAACATGCAATTCCCGTGGTTCCACTTCCATTAAACGGATCTAGGACCAAATCTCCTTCTTTTGTTGACGCTGAGATAATCCTATCAAGCAAAGCAAGTGGCTTTTGAGTCGGGTGTTTCCCTTGTTTTTTTTCGCTAGGTTTTGTTAATGAATATTCCCAAACATCTTTCATTTGCTTTCCATTATTGATTTCTTTCATGTCTTTATAGTTAAACGTGTGTCTACCTTTTTTCTTTACTGTAAGTTGTTTTCTTGCCCATAAAATAGTTTCCGTTGAATGAGTAAAGGCTCTACACGATATATTAGGAGGTGGATTAAGTTTTCTCCAAGTAATATTATTTATTATGCTAAATCCTTCAAGTTCTAATGCTACACCAACAAAATATATATTGTGAAGAGTTCCGCTAATCCAAATTGTTCCATCATCCTTCAGGACTTCTCTGCATAACTTTATCCATTTGCGATTATATTTTAATTTGTTCTCCGTGAGCATTCCTTTATCCCAATCCGCTTTATCTACTAATACCATCTTTCCCGAATGTACCGTGACGCCACCATTTGATAGAAAATATGGAGGATCTGCAAATATCATATCTATAGATTTTGGTTCTAATTTTTTTAGTATATTTAAAGAATCACCCTCTAAAAGGTGAAACTTTTCGTTTTCGAAATAGATTTTCTTCTTGAGTGTTTTTGAAATCACACTTATCACCTACTTGTAATTTGTTATAATAACTTCTTCAACATCTCCTCTGCCCTTGGCATTAGAATTAATCATTCGTCGAGCAGTAATAACTTGTATATTAAATCCGTTGTATAATTCATTAACATATTTTGTGTTATGATTACTCAGCATAACCAAAACACCTTTATCATTTAGTTTGCGAAATGTTTCAGCAAGTCGTGCCTGATCTTGCTTTCCGAATGAATCTTTTGAGTATGCTGTAAAACTAGTTTGTTCCTCAAAAGTATCATAAGGAGGATCAAAATATACAAAGTCACCTTTCATTGCACCTTCTGTTGCTTTTTCAAAATCTTCAGACAACACTTGGATATCATTGTTAGAAAAATACTCTCTCAATCCATCAAAGTTTTCCTTATCATATGCTCTAACTTTTAATTTTTTACCCGATGGTACATTGAAAAATCCTTTTGAGTTTACTCTATATAATCCGTTGAAGCATGCTTTATTCAAATATATCAATCTTGCTGCTTGTTTGTAGTCTGGTAATTTTGGATAATCTGGTTTTCTATCCATTTCACGAACTTCATAATAATATTCTTCGCCATGCTTTTCTTCAAAATCTATCAATTCTTTAATCATTTTTTCGAATTTAATTTGATCATTAAAACATTGAAAGGCTTCGTACAAATCTTTATTAATGTCATTGATAACAGCTGATTTAGGTTTAATTGAAAACAAAAGTGCCCCACCACCAACAAATGGTTCATAATATGTATTAAAATGATCTGGTAATAAATCTTTTATTTTATCTAATATTTGTGTTTTTCCACCAGCCCACTTAACGAAAGGCTTTATTTTATAATTCTCTTTTTGATAAACGTATTGTGGTATGATTTTATCAACTTCAAAATCAAGCAATTCTTTCATCGGAACATCAAAAGCCACACTTAGTTTATAGATCGTTTCAAGTGTAGGATTAATCTGACCATGTTCAATTCTAGAGATTTGTTCTCTTCCAATCCCAGTCAATTCAAATATTCTGTTTTGAAAGATTCCTTGTCGTTCTCTTATTGTTTTAATTCTTTCGCCAAATCTACTTAATAGCATTTATATCACCCAATAATATTATAACATATATGTGCATTAAAATGCACATATAATATACATTATTTTTGCAAGGATTATTATTATATGGATATTCATTTCTAACATATCTCAACCTTAAGAAAAGATGGTCACTTTCTCAAGTGATCATCTTATCTTTTTATTCACTTATGCTCGTATCAAACCAAAACTCAACACCATCTTCAAAAAGATTAACTCCATATTTCAAATAAAGTTGTTCCTGAATAGCTTTAACGATTGATAATCCTAATCCATGTCCACCAACATCTCTATTTCTTGCTTGATCAACCTTATAAAAACTATCCCAAATCTGATTGACTTCTTTTTCATCAAAGCCATGATAAGTATTATAGAATATCACTCTAACATGCTTATCTACTTTCATAGTTTTTAATTTTATAGTTCCTTTTTCTTCACAATAATGAATTGCGTTTGTCATGAAGTTAGTGACTATTCTTTCTACTAAATATGGATCAATATCAACATTAAAGTTTTCTTTTCTTTCATCAATCCATTTTAAGCCTTTTTCTTTAATCTCTTTTTGATACTTCTTTACGCTATGATCCAAATATTCATTAAGATTGATCTTCTTTTCGATATTGACCTTGAAATTGAAATCCATATTTTCAATTTCAAGTAAATCTTCTACAATTTCTTTCATGCCTTCAGCTTCATCCATGATAACTTTGACATAATAATCTGTCTTTCCTTTATCTTTATGAATATTTAATTTTAGTCCTTCACTATATCCTATAATTAGAGCAAGCGGAGTCTTTAATTCATGTGATACGTTATTTAGCAACTCTCTTCTTTTTGTTGAGAGTTTTTTATTCATCTCAAGTTCAAGATTGAGATTATTAATGGTTTGATCTAAGGTTGATGCTAGATTATTAATACTACTTGCTAACTCTCCTAGCTCATCTTTAGACTTAATATCGACTAAATGATTAAAATCAAGATCCTTCATTTTTTTCGCTATCTCATTAATTTTTCTAATTGGCTTAGTAAAATAATTTGCCATAACAAATGATAGGCCAACAGCTGCTAAAACTCCAAATAACCCAACATATAATAAGAATTGATTAATAATCATCACGTTTTCTTTAATTGCTGCTATAGGCACTCTTAATTGCACTTCATACCCATTATCCAAAAGACCCGATAAAATCAACATATCCCCTGGCAAATTAGGATCATTAGATAATAAGACTTTATAATCGTCTGTTTCATCTAGTATTTGACTATATAAAGGTGGTGGTGGTGGCAACACCGCATCATTTCTTGAATTATAGATAACTGTTCTATCCACATCCACAATTGATAAATCAATATTGGACCGGTAGACTATTTGTCTAATCAAATCGTTCGTACTTAAATATTGACTCTCATCTAATGCGTTAATCTGAGTATAATAGTCTTTAATTAATGATTGTTTTTGGTTTCTATAGTAATCTTCTAATAAAAGGTTATTTGCAAGTATTAAAATACCTACAATAAAGATTGCGAGTAACCCTATATAAATAAAAAACTTATTTCTAATCTTTGTCATGACTCACCTCAAATACATATCCAAACCCATAAACAGTTTGAATATAGTTTCCACATTCCAAAAGTTTATTTCTAAGTCTGTTGATATGCGTATCAACAGTTCGATCAGTACCTTCATAATCATAACCCCAAACTTCATCTAATATCTGTTCTCTAGATAATACAGCACCCCTATTATCTATGAAATAATTTAAAATCTTATATTCAATCTTACCCAATTTAACAATCTTTTTATTGACTGTTGTTTGATGCATATTAAAATCGATCATTAACGCATCATCTTGATAGATCATGCTTTTTTTAGTTGTTCTTTTTAATATCGCATTAACTCTTGCTACTAAGACTGAAGGACTAAAAGGTTTTTTAATATATTCATCTGCACCTTTAACAAAACCAGAAAGTTCATCATGTTCCTGCGTTTTGGCAGTAAGCATGATGATAGGAACATTTGAAGTTTCTCTAATCTTCTCACATACCTCTAATCCATTCATAAGGGGCATCATCACATCTAAAATGACTAAATCGATATCTTTACTATAGATAAACTTATAATAAGCATCTTCACCATTAGAAGCTGTAACAACTTCATAATCTGCTCTTTCTAAAAAGTCTTTGAGTAGTATTAACATTCTTTTTTCATCATCAGCAATTAGTATTTTTGTTTTCATCTGTTCACCCTCTTATTCTCATTATAACCTTGAATTGTTGCAATAATAACACAATTTACATAATAATTCAAATTGTGATAATTTTGTGACAATGTTTAATTATAGTAGAACTATCAAAAGGAGGAAGCCCTATGAGCACACTAGTTAAAAGACATGAACTCAAATTTGTAATCAGCTACATAGATTATATTGTCATATCTCAAAAATTAGATATTTTATTAATGAAGGATCCAAACTCAATAACCGCACCTTATTCAATAACGAGTCTTTACTTTGATGACATTTATAATTCGGCACTCAGTCAAAAGATTGAAGGAGATGCTTATCGTTATAAATATAGAATCAGATATTATGACAATAACCTCAACTACTTCAAACTAGAGAAAAAAGAAAAGATTAATCAAATCACTCATAAGGAATCATTAACCTTATCAGAAGATGAGGTAAAAAAAATACTAAATCAAGATATTTCCTTCTTATTAGATAAAAAAGATGAACTAGCAAATGAGTTTCATCAAATCTATAAAAAGGGATTACTCAAACCCAAAGTATTAGTCAATTACAAAAGGGATGCATACATTCATCGTTTAGGAGATTTAAGAGTAACATTTGATTTAGGATTTAAATCATCAATCAACAATACCAACCCATTTGACAAGCATATCAGCTATACATCAGCTATAGCCCATCATGAAGTCATCATGGAAGTGAAATTCACTAATCACTTCCCAAATTATTTAAAAAGCATTTTTCAGTTAGCAGGGTCAACACAAACATCTATGTCCAAATACGTCTATTCAAGACAATATACATCTAACCATTAGGAGGTTATCATGACATTCAGCGATATATTCAAAGACAGTTTCTTAGAAAGTACTACTTCATTAACAGCATTACAGGTAGGTATAACACTCGTTTTATCTTTTGTTATCGGTTTATTCATTTTTCAGATTTATAAAAAGACATATCAAAGTGTTGTTTATACAAAGAGCTTTAATGTCTCTTTAGTCATGATGACGATGATTACATCTTTGGTCATCATGGCAGTAACATCAAACATCATTTTATCATTAGGTATGGTTGGTGCGTTATCCATCGTTCGATTTAGAACAGCGATTAAAGATCCAATGGATATTGTATTCATGTTTTGGGCAATAGCAATAGGTATCGTAACGGGTGCAGGATTCTATATGTTAGCGGTTATCGGATCATTAGTTATCGGTGTTGTTCTTTATGTGTTTAGCCTAAACACAACCGTCGAATCACCATATCTACTTATTGTTGGGTTCTCTAAAGAAGAAGCTGAACAACAAATAAAAGATTTAATTCAAAAATCGGTTAATAAATATATTATCCGTAGTAAAACAGTTGAATCTGACAGAGTTGAATTAACCATTGATGTCAGATTCAAAGAAAACGAATTATCGTTTATGAATGATATCAAAAAAATCAATTCAGTCGAAAACGCAATTCTAGTCAGTAACAACGAATACTCAAGTTAAGGAGGAATTCCAATGAACAAGTTCAAATCTGTGATTGCTGTCACCATCTTACTTCTATGCCTAATAGGCATCACTATATTTTCTTCAACAGGTGATACAACAGAGCCTGTAGAAATAGTCTCAACATCTTCATTAAATGAAACCGATATTGACGCTTATGTTTATCCTCATGATGAAGTCATCGATGTTAATATCACAATCAGTGATGCGAATTATCAAGATTTGCTTGATAATGCTCTAGATGAAACTTATTATTTATGTGATATCACATATAATGGATACACACTTACTAATGTCGCACTACGTGCAAAGGGCAACTCAAGTTTAACCGATGCATTTAACGATGGCGATGGTAGATTTAGCTTTAATATTGATTTAAATTATTATGTTGATCAAGACCTATTTGGTATTGATAAACTGATTTTAAATAATCTTTATATGGATCCTACCATGATGGCAGAATACATAGGCTATGAAGCATTTGATTCATTAGATGCTGTCTCATCAAAAACAACATTTACAGCTTTATCTATTAATGGTGAATACTTCGGTTTATACTTATCAGTAGAAAACGTAGGTAATGAATTTCTAGAAATGAATTATG
>CAZVDQ010000028.1:0-21183 GCA_964625435.1 uncultured Mariniplasma sp. | reverse complement strand
ACTCATTTTAATAAAATTTCAATTGGAGCAGGTAAATAAATAAAAAAGCCTAACTTATAGGCTTAGTTATGCGTGAACCACCACAAAGATGTTTGTTTCATTAATGTAGATTTTAGGCTTCATAAAACCAATGATGTTCTTTTCTTTTTTATGTTGTCTTGTCATACCCAAGTTGCTGTGTCTATATATCTATTATTTATTATCAAATATTAAGACAGTTGAGAAAAAATTTAGTGTATTTGCGATTCAAACCTATCTATTTATTTTACTATCAGTTTATATTTTAAGTTTTAATTGTTTTAAAAATTCAGGGATATTTTTGATTGCAATATCATAAATAATATTTAGTTTTATACCTTCATATTCATGAGAAATCATATTTCTTAAACCAATAATGCTTGGCCAATTAATATGTCTGTATGTAGCCTTAATCTCACTTGATAACTTCTTTGCAGTTTCGCCGATTTGTTCTAAATTCAGTATGACTGCATCAATCTTTTCATCATTAACTTCAAAATCTTTAAATGCATCGATTTCACTCATGTATTTAACAATCTTTTCTGAATACTTAGTTATTCTTTCAATGTATACATTATCTTTCATAAATTAATACTCCAGTCTTTTTTATTTCTTCATCTATTCTTGATGATTGCACAATAGTTTTATCACTTAAAACTTCAATCTTTTTATTTAACTTTTCTCTTAAGACTTCAACGAATTCAAAGTAATCCAAACCATATAAGTTAGATTCCATGTAGAAGTCAATATCACTCAATTCATTAGCTTCACCTTTAGCATAAGATCCAAATAAATATATATGATTTATGTCGTATTTTTCTGCAATGGGTTCAATAATTTTTTTTATGGTTAAAAAAGATAAAATGCCATTTGTTTCATCCAGTGGCAATTGTTTTTCGTTTTGCTGTCTTAATATTCGATCAATAAGCAAATCCATTGCCCAATCACTTGGCTTTCTTATGTTTTGTTCCCAGTTTCTAATGGTTTTTACTGGAATCCCAGTAAGGTTAGCAACTTGTTCTTGTGTTAGACCAACATTTTCTCTTATCGTTTTTAACTGTTGATTCATGGTATCACCTCTAATCATATTATATACCCCATTGAGACAGTTGTCAATGCATAAGTACCCCATTGAAGTATTTATCGTCGATTGCTATGAAAAAACCACTATACAGCGGTCTTAAAGTGAGGTTTGATAGATTGTGATAATATTTTATCGTTAAAAAGATAAAGAAAAGCAATATGAACCGTCCGAGTAAAAGGGTTCATATTGCGTCATCTTCGCAGGTGGTGGAGATGAGGGGGATCGAACCCCTGTGCAAGACACTTTATAGAGTACTTTCTACATGTTTATTCCATTTATGAATTTCGTATTCTAATCTAAATGAACAAAAGACTATCACACTATCCTAAAGGGTTCTTTTATTGTTCTAGGAAAAACAATAAATATAACTTACTAAAATTGGGCCGCATCAGAACCGTAAGTAAATTCAGAGTTGGCTCGCACCTTTTCTTAGGTAGCGAAACTTAAAGATTGGTTTCCGGTTATTTTATAACCTCGGCTTTTTTACATGAGCAACCATGACATGCTTATACACTACTCTATGCCGTGACGAATCCAGAACATCCCCAGCGCATATATCATACATCAATTTGTGTTCTTTGTAAAGATATTTTCTGAAAAAATTGAAAATTAGAATGGTATAATATAACTATGTTAAAAATCACTCAACAAATTTGTAAACATTCATTAAATATTGAATAATTAAACATTTATTAAAAGCAGTTGACCAAATTATCCATCTATAAGATGGTATAATAATAAAAAAACAAGATGTGAGGACAATAATGATAAAAGCAATTATTTTTGACATGGATGGAACCATACTTAATACGATTGACGATATTACAGTAAGTATCAATCATGCATTCATCCAATTAGGATATGAAAAACAAACAGTAGATGCTGTTAAAATGGCTGTTGGTAGTGGAGCATATACACTTATTGAAAGACTCGCTCCTAATCACCTAACAGAACAACAGATTGAAGAGCTTTATGAAACTTATCAAGCCCATTACGATAAAAATAACAATCACCATACAGGACCTTATGAAGGTATCATGGAACTTCTTGATACTTTAAAACATCAAGGATATAAATTAGCTGTTGTTTCTAATAAGTACGAATATTTAGTTCAAGAACTAAATATCAAACTTTTTCATCAATATTTTGATGCTTCAATAGGAGAGGCTCCTGGTATACCTATTAAACCTGCACCAGATATGGTTTATAAAGCATTAAAGATTTTAAACGTAAATAAAGAAGAAGCACTTTTTGTAGGTGATTCTGATGTCGATATCATAACTGCAAACAATGCAGGAGTGAAAAGTGTTGGGGTAACTTGGGGATTTAGAGATCAAAAAACTTTAGAAGCACATCATGCAACCTATATTATTCATCGTCCAAAAGATTTACTTAATATATTAAAGGGGAAAATAAGTTTATGAGTATGATTCGTTTAGAAAATGTATCCAAATATTATAAATCAGAAGAAACTGTTTCAGTAGGTATGAAGAAGATTAATCTAGAGTTTTCTTTAGGTGAATTTGTTGCTGTTACAGGTGAATCTGGATCTGGTAAATCAACTTTACTTAATGTCATTAGTGGTCTTGATGGTTATGAAGATGGTGAACTCTATTTATTTGGAGAAGAAACATCACATTATACGATTCCCGATTGGGAAAAGTATCGTGGAACCTATGTTGGTTTCGTTTTTCAGAATTATAATATTATCGATTCTTTTACTGTTCTTCAAAATGTGCTTCTAGCTTTAGAAGTTCAAGGTTATGATCCAAAACATCGTAGACAAAGAGCACTAGAACTTATAGAAAAAGTTGGATTGACTAGCCATAAAAATCATAAGGCATCAAAGCTTTCAGGTGGTCAGAAGCAAAGAGCAGTTATTGCTCGTGCTCTAGCTAAAGATTGTCCAATCATTGTTGCCGATGAACCAACAGGTAATCTTGACAGTGTATCTGGTGCACAAGTCATGGAATTACTTCATGAAATCAGTGAAGGAAAACTAGTTGTCGTCGTTACACATGATTATGATATAGTTAAAGAGTTTGCAACTAGAAAAATTAAAATGCACGACGGAGAAGTCGTCGAAGATAAAAAAATACGTAAAACTTCAGAAGTTGTACTTACAGAAGAGATTGTAAAAAAGAGAATGCATTTCTTGACTTTAATTCGTTTTACAATGCGCAGCTTGTTTTCAACACCCAAACGACTTATATTTTTAGTGATGATGCAAATGTTGATGATGATTGCTTTCACACTAATCTTCACATTTAGAGTAAGTGTGATGAGAGATACCGAAATTACTCAATCAGCACGTTTTCCAAATGTTGTTGAAACAAGAGTATTAGTCGAACGTAAAGATGGTACAGATTTTACTCAAGATGATCTTAATTATTTTGAAAGTATTAGATTCGTTAGTAAAGTGTATGAAAATGGTCTTAGTTTTTATAATTCCTTACCATTATATATATTCCAAGATGACAACACATATAGTGATGGTGGAAATATTCAATATTATAATGGGTCACAAGTGGCTGGAACCGATGCTGCTTCTACGCTAAAATCAAACCAAATTGATGGTCAAATGCCAGTCGGAAAATACGATATTGTTATCGGACATTCATGGAGAGATTATCAAATAGGTGAAACAATACATATTGCAACTTCAAGAGATATATTTAATCCTGATGCCGATAGTTTTCTAGGCGTATTTACGATTACAGGTATTGACAAATCAAAAAATAATATCTTATACTTATCAGATGCTTTTTTAGAAGATTCGGATATTGATCGATATACGGTTAACGTACAAAAAAAATCTGAATTAGAAAGCATGGCTGGATATTGGCAAATTCCTGCTGAGAGTTTAGATGTTATATATGAAATATATAATAATCAAATAGATGGAAAGCGTATTGTATTTGATGATAGATCAGGTGCTGATCCCGTTTATGTTGAAACAAAAGATTTTGAATTTCAAACGTATATCTATAATTATACAGACTACTCATACAATCAAGAATTAGTGACAGTTCTTGTTGAAGATGTTGATATCTATAGCAACACAACAGAGAAGGATTATGGCATGATGGGTACAGATTTATATAATATCTTAAAGGATCATGTATTACAAGAGTATGAATACATGTATTTGATTGAAAACCGAGTTGTTGTTTCATTATCGGTAAAAGGTTTAAATAATGGAGTTAAAACGGTTAACGCAATTGATTATGAGACTTACCGAACCATATATCCAGCAAATATACCAAATCCAGGTGCAGTTATAATTACCTTTATGAATGGATTATATACGGGTGTAATGATGTTGGTTGTAGGAATGCTTCTTTACTCAATCGTACATGCAGTAACAAAGAATGTTATGCAAAGCAGGAAGAAGGATTTTGCTATTTTCAGGTCAATTGGTACTTCTAAAACAACTTTGGCAAGATTGGTTGTCTTAGAACAAATCTCAATTGCTGCGATTGCAGCAACCTTAATGTTGACGACCCTCTATTTTTTAGGTCAAAATGTTCCTTCGATTTACAGGATTATTCAATATATGGAATTTGGTAATTATGTGACTCTAATTGCATTCTTCCTATTCTTTGGTGGATGGCTAGGCCTTAGATTTAATAAAAGAGTATTTAAACAGTCAGTTATTGAATCGATTGTTTCAAGTAGGGAGGAATAGTCATGATTAGTGTAAAAGGATTACATAAATATTTCTATAGACACAAGAAAAATGAAATTCATGTTTTAAATGATATGACTATTGATTTTCCTGATACAGGATTAGTGGTTCTTTTAGGGCCATCTGGATCTGGTAAAACAACATTGTTAAATGTTATTGGTGGACTTGATAATGTACAACAGGGAACGATTGAATTTGATAATGATGTATTAGATAAATATGACACGAAGTCTTGGGATAAATTAAGAAATGAATCCATTGGTTATGTCTTTCAAAATTATAATTTACTACCTCAATTATCTGTTTTCGATAATATTGCATTAGTTTTAAAGATGATGGGTATCACAGATCCAGATGTAATCACTGATCGTGTGCACTATATTTTAAATGCAGTCAATATGTTTCCTTACCGTAAGAAGAAGTCTACGCAACTTTCCGGTGGACAACAACAACGTGTAGCTATCGCGAGAGCACTTGTTAAAAATCCACGAGTGATTATTGCTGATGAACCAACAGGAAACCTAGATTCAAAAAATACACTTGATATCATGAACATCATTAAAGAGATATCCAAACAAAAATTAGTTGTTTTAGTGACACATGAAAAGGATATTGCTAAAATTTATGGAGATCGCATCATTGAAATTAAAGATGGTGTTGTCATTGATGATCATGTCAATAGTGCGCTTCATGAACATGATATCTCCGATGAAAATATTATCTATCTAAAAGATCTTGATCAATTATCTGATGTAAAGGATAATCATGTGTCTTTAGGATTCTATAATGACTCACAACAAGTTGTCGACCCTATTAAAGTTAAGTTGATCATTAAAAACAAAACACTTTACATTGATGTTGATAGTTCAATCAATAAAGTTAAACTGATTGATTCAACATCAAATTTAATCATTAAAGATGAAAAATATATAAAAAAGAACCGCGAAGAGATGTTTGAAACAAGCTTTAAATTAGACGCATTAGAAAATAAACAAGTTAATCGAAACTTTAAAATGGTTGTTTCAATCAAACAAATCTTTGTCTTAGCATTTCAGAAAATTCTTTTTGCATCAAGAAAAGGAAAGATTATGCTTTTCAGCTTTATCATTGCTGGAGCGGTCATTGCATTAGCAATTACCATGGCAGCAGCAACAATTATTCCAGACTTATCAAGTAGAAGATTTGAAGAAAATTATGTGGTTGTCTCAGAAAGACCTTCAGCAAAAATGACTTATCAGGAACTTCTTGATTATATTGGTGATGACCCTGATTATTACATCAACACATTGAATCAAATATCAGTTCAAGTTATTGATCCAGTGCATCCAGATGATTCTTTAATCTCATTTAATGGAACAATTGATATTGATTCACACTCCATAGGTAGAGTTTTATCAGGTAGAATGCCACAAGCAGATGATGAAATTGTTATTTCTTCTGAGCTAGCTGATGATGTAATTCAAAATCAAGGGTCCGAATTTGGTATTTGGAGCTATAAACATTTATTAGTCGAACAATATAGAATTGGTGATATCAATGTTAAAATAGTCGGTATTGTAAAATCATCTATTAAAATAATTTACGCACCTAGAAATTTAACCAATATTATTCAACCACAATTAGTTGGTTTATCAACATTATTAGATGCAACTTATATTGGAAAACTCCACTTAGATGATGTCGATTTAACCTACGGCATGTTACCCACTGGGAATCAGGTTTTAATATCTGAAGGTCTGTATCATGCACTTACGAGTGATCCGATTGATAATACATGGCCTAAAACATTTACTAATTTAGAAGAAGAAGTTAGTGGAGTATTTAATGGAATTGTACCTATTGTTATTGCATCAAATGTAACAATGGAAAAACACAGATTTAATTCTGACAATAATTATTATATCTATACGAACTATCCTGAAAGACTAGCTGCAGCGATGGATTTAGATGATATCAATGCACAAATTGAGACAGTTGCTATCAAAAAAATATTTGATAATGCGATGTTACAAACAAGAATAACTGTATCAATAATATCAGCAGTTGTTGTTGGATTTGCACTCCTTGGATTTTATTTCATCATGCATTCTTCAATGATTTCAAGAATTTATGAATTGTCGGTTTACCGTGCTTTGGGTATGAGAAAAAGCGAATTGTTTGTTTCCTTTTTAGTTGAGATTTTAATCATTTCAACTATCACTTCATTGATTGGATATCTTATTTCATCTTATGGTCTATATTTAGCAAGTCAATCCTTTTTAGGAAACTTCAGGTTATTTTTAGTTAACCCGTTGACCATATTTTTGGGAATAATTGTTGTTTATTTAATCAATATTCTTGGTGGCATGTTCCCCATTGTCTTGCTTCTTAGAAAGACACCGGCACAAATTTTATCACAATATGATATATAATAAAAAAGAGCCTAACAAGGCTCTTTCCTTTATATCCACCGTGTAATGTCTTCTACATCTAATCTCGTTGTTGAATGACCATTTTCAGCTTTCGTACCGATTGATATGATTAACGCAGGTTTATACCTTTTTTCATCATAGCCTAAAGCTTTAGCTATTTGATTATGATGAAATCCTCCGATAGGACATGTATCATAACCGTGTTCTTTGGCTACTTGCATAAGCTGCATTGCGACTAAACCACAATCAATCAAACCTGATTTTTCAAGTCTTTCATCTGATAGATTTGGAAGCATGTTTGCGATACTTCTCAATTGTTTTTCTTTAACGTCCTTAGGCATCATAAACTTATCGATTGATTGATCAAATATTTTTTCAGCATAATCAAATTTTTGTAAATCTGTAAAAATGACAATCATTGCTGAAGAAGTATTGAGTTGCAATTGATTTCCCATTAATATAGGTTTTAATTTTTCTTTACCCTCAAGAGATTCAACAATAGCAAATCTCCAAGGTTGCATATTCATCGATGATGGAGCACGTGTTGCTTCTTTGAGTATCTCTTTCATTTCATTGCGATCGATCTTAATTGATGAATCATATTCTCTTATTGCTCTTCGTTCTAATAATTTTGACATAAATATCTACCTCCTTAAACCTTTCTAAGTATATCATTTACAATGATTATGTGAAATGAATTTGCATTTCTAATTATGCTATAATGATGAAGAAAGGATGGTCTATATGAATACACATTATATATTGGTAAGGCATGGAGAACCTAGGTATGACGAAGTACTTCAAAGACATTATTTTGGTATGGGTTATGATTTAGGTAAGCTCACAGAAAACGGTATTGCACAAGCAGAAAAAAGAGCAAAAGATCCAATATTTGATGGTGCTGATCTTATTATTTCTTCACCTTATACTAGAGCACTTCAAACAGCAGCAATTATATCGAGAATCACCAACATTCCTTTAACTGTTGAAAATGACATACATGAATGGATGCCGGATACATCCTTTAAATTTGAGTTAGATGCCAATGAATCCTTTCAAGAATATTTAAAAGCCAAAGGCGTTAGAAAAAGTATACATAAATATCGTTGGGAATCCTATGAGACATTACAAAAACGTGTTGTAAATTCTCTTCAAAAATATAAGAAGTATAAGAAAGCTATTGTTGTATGCCATGGGATTGTTATTTCAACTTTAACACGTTTTGATGATGTTATCGAACATTGTGGAGTAAGAGAAGTTAAGTTATAATGAATATTAATAAATTGGAAAAATGGTATCTTAAGAATCATCGGAAGTTATCATTTCGAACAAGTAAAAATCCATATATAATCTGGGTAAGTGAGATTATGCTTCAACAAACTCAAGTTGAAACTGTCTTACCCTTTTTTGAGCGTTTTATTCTCAAATATCCTGATACCACAACTTTGGCAAATGCAAATGATGAAGTATTGCATAAAGATGTTGAAGGGTTAGGATATTACCGAAGATTTAGAAATATGCACTTAGCTGCAAAATTAATCGAAGAAAAATTTAAAGGGGAATTTCCTACAACCTATCAAGAAGTGATATCATTACCAGGTATTGGTAAATATACAGCTGGAGCAATTATGTCAATTGCCTATGATAAACCTTATAGTGCCTTAGATGGTAATGTGGTTCGCGTTTTGTCTAGATATTTAGGAATTGATTCTGATATGAGATTAGAAAAAAACAAGAAACAATTAGACCAAATCAATCAAGAAAACATCAACAAATCTCACCCTTCAATATATACACAAGCGATGATGGAGCTTGGTGCACTTGTTTGCAGACCAAAAAATCCTTTATGTGAGATGTGCCCATTAAATGATCATTGTTATGCATTCGAAAATCAATTAATGTCATCCTTTCCTGTGATGTCAAAACTAAAAAAACAACAAATCATCAGTTATATTACTTTAATCATACATACAAAAAATGGATATTTACTCAATAAAAGGGAAGAAGCTCTTCTTTTGGGGATGTATGAATATCCACAATTTGAATCAGAAAGCATTTTTACTGTTTTAAGTGATCTGCAGGATCAAGGAGTTGAACTTGAACTCATAGAACACAATCCACAATTATATAAACATACTTTTACTCATCAAATATGGATGATGAGTGTTTATCAGGTGAGATTGATTCATGGTCAATATCCAAAATGGATTGAAGTGAGTAAACAAAGACTTAATGAAGTGCCGATGGCGATTGCACATAGAAAAATATAAGGTTTTTTGAGTTAATGAAACATGATATAATTTAAGTGAAAAGTAATCGAGGTATCATATGGAAAAGTGGAAACATGAATTTCATCGTATTTTTGGCAATAGAGAAGATATTAAAATCTATTTTTCACCGGGTAGAATCAATTTAATTGGAGAACATATTGATTATAACGGCGGTTTTGTTTTTCCTGCGGCGATTAGTTTAGGGACATATGGAGTTGTCATAAAAAATGAAGATCAAAAAATCAGATTATACTCAGAAAATTTTAAAGAACAAGGCATCATTGAATGCAATCTTAATCAATTAGAATACGTTAGAGATCACGGATGGGCAAATTACGCCAAAGGAATCATCGATTACTTCATCCAAAAAAATTATGATATTTCATTTGGATTTGATTTATTTGTATCAGGAGACTTACCAACAGCTTCAGGTTTATCTAGTAGTGCATCTTTGGAAGTCTTAGTTTCATATATTGCTAATGATTTATATCAACTAGGGCTTAATAGGGCTGAATTAGCGCTTATTTCTCAATCGGTTGAAAACACTTATATGAAAATGCATTGTGGCATTATGGATCAACTAGTCATTGCTTGTGGAGTCAAAGATAAAGCTTTATTTATGAATACAGCAACGCTTGAAATTCAAGAAAAAAATGCAACCTTTGATGGTTATCAATGGGTTATTATGAATACGAAGTATCAAAGAAAAACGACTGGTTCAAAATATAATGAACGAAGAAGCGAATGCGAACAAGCATTAAATATAATTCAAACTGCATATGATATTAATTATTTATGCGATTTAAAAGTAAAAGATTTAAGGAAGATTAAGGAATTAGTATCTGATGAGATACTTTACAAAAGAGCAAAACATGTAATCACGGAGCAAGATCGGACCATTCGGTCAAAGGTTGCTATGGAAAAAGGCGATGCAGTACTTTTTGCGAATCTTTTAAACCAATCACACGAATCACTTAAAATAGATTATGAAGTGACTGGAATTCATTTAGATACCCTTTGTGAAGCAGCGAGAACTCATGGTGCCATTGGTGCTCGAGTCACAGGTGCTGGTTTTGGAGGATGTGCGATTGCGTTAGTTGAAAATTCAAAATTAGAATCAATGAAACAAGAAGTTCATCAAATCTATTTAGATAAAACTGGGTTAGATGCTGAATTTTATAACGTCACCTTCGAAGATGGCGTACACGAGGTAAAATAAATGGAAATTAAAAGAGAACACCGATTAACAAGTGTTGGAAGTATTGAATTTATCACCTTGATAAGTAAAGATCTAAAAGTAGAGTTAACCTCTTATGGTGCAGCACTTTATCAAATCTATATGAGTGAGCATGAAATGCTCGTTGGACCAAAGGATTTAGATGATTTCTTGAAATCAACTTCTTATTACGGGAAAACGATAGGTAGAGTCAGTGGAAGATTAGTTGTTCCATCATATGAAATTGAGGGTATAGAATATCCTGTAGAACCCGTTGGATCAAAAAAAACAAATCTTCACGGTGGAAAGATTGGTTTTTCATTTAAAAATTTTGAAATTGTTGAAGAAAAAATCAATCAAAGTAGAGTATCGGTTACTATGAAATATATCAGTTGCAACCAAGAAGAAAATTTTTCTGGTGAATTAACTCTTTTTGTCACATACACTTTAAATGATCAGATGGAACTTCGTATTAATTATGATGCGAAATCAAATCAGGATACATTATGCAATGTAACATGTCATCCATATTTTAATTTCCAAAAGAATAAAACAAATATCTTTAATCATGAATTATCGGTCCAAGCATCTCATTATTTAAATATAGATTCCGATTATCTTATTCAATCAAAAGATTCAGTAAGTAAAACACCTTTTGATTTAAGAAAAACAACTAATTTGAAAGAACGTATTCAAAAGATGAGTAAAACATCATTTGAAGGTTTTGATCATACATGGATTTTTGACCAAAAACAAAATCAAGTTACTTTATTTGATCCTGAATCAAATTTAGGATTAACTATTGATTCAAGTTATCCAAGTATTGTCATTTATACACATAATATTCCATCAGCAAAAAAACTCGAGCAATTAGGTAATCTAGGCATTCATTCATCTATCGCTTTGGAGTGCCAATATGAACCAGGTGGAATCCATCACAAATATCTTAATTCAGCTATTTTGAGAAAAAATGAACACTACCAACATCATATCACCTACGGTTTCTTTAGAAAGGGCTAAGAAGATGTCCATAAGTAATCAAATTAATGCTTTAGTACAATATGCACTTAACCACAATTTGATATCAGAAGAATATATCGATGATTCTATTGATAAACTATGTCATCTTTTTAAAATTGATGTTTTTTCATATGAACCTAATAAAAAAATAGACGATTTCTTATCAGTTATTGAACCATTACTTCTTAAAGCTTATGATGAAAAGTTATTTGAACCCAATATTTCTAGCGAAAGAGATGCGTTTGAAGCAAAATTAATGGATTTGGTCATGCCTTCTCCTATTGAAGTAAAAGAAGAATTCAAAAAAAGATATCAAATCACACCTAACCAAGCTACAGATTATTTGTTTAAGCTATCATCAGATGTGAATTATATTAAAACTATAAGACTCAAAGAAAACATTTCATGGGATTATTTAGGAAAATATGGAACATTACAAATGACCATTAATCTCGCGAAACCGGAAAAAGATCCTAAAGAGATAGCATTGGCTCAAAATAAACCAATGAAAAAGGATTCTGATACCCCTTTGTGTGTCTTATGTAAAGAAAATGAACAAAATTATGATAATGCTCGAATGAATTTAAGAATTGCACCTATAAAATTAGCAAACGAACGATGGCATTTTCAATATTCGCCCTATCAGTATTATCACGAGCATGCGATTATTTTACATGATGAACATCGGCCAATGAAGATTTGTCATTTAACATTTGAGTATCTTCTAGATTTCGTGGATATGTTTCCTGATTACTTTATAGGATCCAATGCTGATTTACCAATTGTCGGTGGATCAATTTTAAATCATGATCATTTTCAAGCTGGAAAGCATCGTTTTCCAATTGAAGATGCAGAAGTTATTAAAACTTATCAATGTCAAAATGATTTAGTAATAGAACATATCAAATGGCCTTTATCAACAATCAGATTGACTTCAAAGTCAAAAAGTCAAATCGCACAGATGTCATCACACATCTTAGATGTTTGGAAAGATTATGAAGATTCTTCTTTAGATATTATTCCGTATACAAAAACAACACCCCATCAGACGATAACACCTATTCTTAGAAAATCAGAAAATGTATATGTCATGAATCTCGTTCTAAGAAATAATAGAACATCACCCAAATATCCAGATGGTATCTTTCATCCCCATGCGGATGTTCACCATATTAAAAAAGAAAATATTGGATTAATTGAAGCCATGGGATTAGCAATTCTTCCAGGACGTTTGAAAGAAGAACTTGATTTGATTTATCAGTATCTAAATAAAGAGATACCTCTTGATCGAAAATTAGAAAAACATCAAAAATGGATTTCATGTTTAGCTCAGCAAAAGTCAATCACACATCAATATTTATTGGATGAGGTAGGAAAAAAATTTGAACGTGGCTTAGAAGATTCAGGTGTATTTAAATTAGATTACAAAGGGATTAAAGGTGTGTCTAAGTTAATTGATGAAATAATAAAAACTAGCAATAATTGCTAGTTTTTTTATGCAAAAAAGGCTAAACCCGTGGTTTAACCTTTAAAGAATTCTATAAAATGTTGATTATCTTTTAAAGATAAGTAAATAGGTAAACCTAATGCATACATCACCGCAAATTCACCGATAAAAACAACAGGTATTGTCACGTAAAGTACACCAAGACCATATCCATAAGTTAAGATAATTCCTACGATGACACCATTAACTAAAGCAGGCCAAAATAAGGATAACCAAATATTCTTTCTTGTCAAATGCATTAAAATTCCTGCAATCGCAGTTGCCATTGATCCAAAAATCACATCAACTAATATTGCTCCTCCGATTAAGTTTGCTGCAAAACAGCCTAATGTCACCCCAATGATACTCTTTTTGTCAAATATCACTAAGATCATTAAAACCTCTGCAACTCTGAATTGAATCAATCCAAAACTTGCAAATTGCAATGCATAAACTAAGACTACATAAACGGCAGCAATCATTGATTGTCTTAAAAAATCTTTCAAAACCATGTTTTTCATTATTTTAATCTCCCTGTTTTGATTTAGCTGGTTTCCTAGGGTACAGCTAATGATTATTACTTTAACATTGTATCAAAGATGTGTTATAATTACAATGTTAAAGGATAAGATTATGAGCATAAAATTTGAAGTATTACATGTATGTAAACAAAGTGGCGCACGTTTAGGGCGCTTAACAACACCGCATGGTGTTTTTGAAACGCCTTTTTTTATGCCTGTAGGTACACAAGCAACAGTTAAAACCTTAACTCCGGAAGAAACCAAAGAAGTCTCAGATGGTTTAATCTTAGGAAATACCTACCATTTATGGCTACAACCTGGAAGAGAACTAATCAAAAAACATGGTGGTATCCGCGGGTTTATGCAATGGGATGGAGCTC
Source organism: uncultured Mariniplasma sp. (assembly GCA_964625435.1). Lineage (GTDB taxonomy): Bacteria > Bacillota_I > Bacilli_A > Acholeplasmatales > Acholeplasmataceae > Peloplasma. Next base: position 7,089 of record CAZVDQ010000028.1, on the reverse strand, counting down.
TACTTACTGATAGTGGTGGATTTCAGGTTTTTTCACTCACTGATATGCGCAAAATTACAGAAGAAGGTGTTTATTTTAAACATCACAAAAATGGATCTGCACTATTTTTATCACCCGAAGAATCAATTAAGATTCAAGAAGACTTAGGTGCTGATATCATTATGAGTTTTGATGAATGTCCACCTCCTTATGAAACCTATGAATATATGAAAGATTCTGTAGATAGAACGATCAGATGGGCTAAAAGAGGAAAAGATGCTTTAGCTACTGACCAAGCATTATTTGGTATTGTTCAAGGCGGACTTAATAAAGAACTTAGAAAATATTGTACAGAAGAATTGGTTAAAATGGATTTCCCAGGTTATTCTATTGGTGGATTATCAGTTGGGGAAAAGAAACACGAAATGTATGAAATGACCTCTTTTTTAAATGACATTTTACCTTTTGAGAAACCAAGATATTTAATGGGTGTCGGTTCTCCAGATGATTTAGTTGAAAATATAATCAATGGTATGGATATGTTTGATTGTGTACTTCCTACAAGAATCGCACGACATGGATCCGCATTAACAACCGAAGGAAAGATTGTGATTAAGAATCAAACCTATGAACATGATATGAAACCACTTGACCCAGAATTAAAGACACCAGTTTCAAAATATACGAGATCTTATATTAGACATTTGTTTAAAGCAGAGGAAATGCTAGGCAAGAGATTGGTTACGTATCAAAATTTAGCTTATATTAAGCATTTAATGGCTGAAATTAGACAAGCAATTCTCGAAGATAGACTCTTGGATTACAAGGAAGAAATGAAGAAAAAAACGAATTATTTCAAATTGAGATAAATCATCTTTATTTTAATGACATCTTCGTGTAAAATAGAAGTAGTGCTAGGAGGGATACCTATGGTATTTGGCGAATCAGGAAATTTTGAACAAAAACCGGTAATAAAAGTAATTGGAGTCGGTGGCGGTGGAGGTAATGCCGTAAATCGGATGATTGAAAACGATGTTAAAGGCGTTGTTTTTGTTGCTATGAATACCGATGCACAAGTTTTAAAGGTATCTAAGGCTGAAACAAGAGTTCAAATTGGTAAATATTTAACTAGAGGATTAGGAGCTGGAGCAAAATCAGAAGTTGGAAGAGCTGCGGCTGAAGAATCCATTCAAGAGATTGAAGATGTCTTAAAAGATGCTGACATGGTTTTCATTACTGCAGGTATGGGTGGTGGAACTGGTACAGGAGCAGCACCAATCATTGCACAAAAAGCTAAAGAAATGGGATGCTTGACAATTGGTATAGTTACTAAACCATTTGCATTTGAAGGCCCTGCACGCATGCAAGCCGCAATTTATGGTCTTGAAGCATTGAAACCTCATGTTGATACTTTAATCGTTATTCCTAATGAAAGACTCCTTGCAATTTCAGGTCCAACAACTCAATTACTTGATGCATTTAGAGAATCAGATAATGTATTACGTCAAGGTGTTCAAGGAATTGCTGAGATTATTGCATTTCCTGGATTAATTAACGTTGACTTTGCAGATGTTAAAACTGTTATGGAAAACAAAGGTACTGCACTTATGGGTATCGGTATTGCATCTGGTGAAGACCGTGCAGTTGAAGCAGCAAGAAAAGCAATTCATTCAAAATTACTTGAAGTAAGTATTGATGGTGCAACTGATGCAATTGTTAATATTACATCAGGTACAAATATTACTTTATTTGAAACTGATCAAGCTTTACAAGAAATTAAGAATGCAACTGATCGCGATTTAAATATCATCTATGGTACAACTGTTAATGAAGATTTAGATGATGAATTTATTGTGACTGTGATTGCAACTGGATATGAGCTCAAAGCTAAGGATTCAACAATTGAAAATCTAGCGAGTGAAATATTTAATAAGACATCTGATGAACAAATGGTATTAACTAAATCAGGTTTGAGAGTATCGGATGATGCAATAGATGATGGGGACAATAAGCCAAAAGAAGGCAAGCAACGCAATCTACCTTCATGGTTGGCAAAAAAAGGAAAATTTTAAAAGGCGCAAGCCTTTTTTACTGGAAGGGAATTAAATTATGCTTAAAGCAGGAATTATCGGCTTACCGAATGTTGGAAAATCAACACTCTTCAATGCCATTACTAAGGCCGAAGCCTTGGCAGCAAACTACCCGTTTGCTACCATTGATCCAAATGTCGGTGTCGTCTATGTTCAAGATCCAAGACTAGATGTTTTAGAAAGAATTTATAAACCAAAAAAAGTTGTACCTACTGCATATGAATTTATTGATATTGCAGGTCTTGTCAGAGGTGCATCAAAAGGTGAAGGTCTTGGCAATCAGTTTTTAAGTCATATTCGTGAAGTGGATGCAATTTGTCAAGTTGTCCGTTGTTTTGAAGATGGCAATATTACTCATGTTGAAGGCACAATTGATCCTATTCGTGATATTGAAACAATTAAAATTGAACTCAATCTTGCTGATTTAGATTCCGTTGAAAAACGTATTGCTAGACTTGAAAAGAAAGCAAAAGCTAAATTAAAAGAAGCAATCATAGAACATGAAATCTTAGTTAGAATCAAAGAAGTCCTAGATGAAAATGGTAGCCTAAGATTATTAAAGTTCGAAGAAGATGAACTTAAAGTCTTGAAAAATTTCAATCTTTTGACATTAAAACCAATGATTTATATCGCCAACGTTGCAGAAGAAGACTTACATCATCCTGAGGCAAACAAGCATTATCAGAATCTTTTGGATTTTGCAAAAAAAGAAGGAACTGAAGTTATCTTTATTTCTGCACAGGTAGAAATGGAAATTGCTTCTTTAGAACCAGAAGAACAATTGACTTTTCTTGAAGCTTATGGATTGACTAAATCTGGTTTGAATGAAGTAATAGAAAAGAGTTATTACCTACTAGGTCTTAAGACATACTTTACAGCTGGTGAACCAGAAGTCAGAGCTTGGACCTTTAAAAACGGGATGAAAGCACCACAATGTGCAGGTATTATTCATACAGATTTTGAGAAAGGTTTTATAAAAGCAGAAACACTTTCCTATAACGATTTGATTAAATTTGGGACACCCCAACTTTGTAAAGAAAACGGAAAAGTGAGATTGGAAGGAAAAGACTATGTTGTCCAAGATGGTGACATCATGCTCTTTAGGTTTAATGTATAATGTTTGAAAACTTTGAAGGAACGGTTGTTTGTGCATCTAAATATTTTGATACATCACAAATGAAAGAACTCTATAAAAAAGGGGTTTTTCATTTTGGAGAAAATCGCGTACAAGACTTACTAAGAAAACAACAAGAACTCAGCGAGTTAGAAATCATTTGGCATTTCATCGGTCACCTTCAAACAAATAAAGTTAAAGATCTCATTAACAAAATTGATTATTTGCATACCTTAGATCGCATAAGCTTGATAGAATCCATTCAAAAATATGCGAATAATCCAGTAAAATGCCTCATCCAAGTCAATTTGACAGAGGAAGATCAAAAAAGTGGAGTTTTGCTCGAAAATTTGCCTCAATTTCTTTTAGAAATTAAAAAATATGATAAAATAGAGTTAATCGGTTTGATGACTATTGGTAAGGATAATGATTTAATTGAAACTGAGCGTGTTTTTGCAAAACTTGATGAACTTGCTCAAAATTATCAACTACCTTTACGCTCAATGGGGATGTCAAATGATTACGGTCTTGCGATCAAGCATCATGCAACACACCTTAGAATTGGAAGAAAATTCATGGAGTTGCTCGATTAGGAGGGTTTATGGGACTTTTTAGTATCGGTAAGAAAAAGAAACAAATTGATTTAAATTTAGAAGAAAAAAAGATAATGTCTGATCAAATTATTTTTGAGAAGCTCCAAAATGATGATGATGCTTACTTGACTGGTCTTGCAGAACAGATGATGAATGGTCATCCACTCATCTTGAATTTTGATACCTTAGATATCGATCAAGCTAATAAGGTGATTGCTTTTCTATCAGGTGTCATTTATGCTATTAAAGGCGAAATTGTGAATGTACAAGAAAAAGTATTCATGTTTGCAAAAGGCGATGTTTACGAAGATGGATCAATGGAAGACTTTTTAAAGGATATTGTTGAATAGAATCTTGCGATGAGAAGGACAGACAAACTTAAACTTTAGTTTCAAGCGAATTAGGGATGGTGGAAGCCTAATAACAACTTTAAGTTTTGTATCACCTTTGAGCAAACAATCAATTGAGGGCTAGAGATTTTTCTAGAACTAAGGTGGTACCGCGGAATTTGATTTCGTCCTTAGAGTTAAGGACGAATTTATTTTTATAGGAATTAAAGGAGAGAAAAAATGGATTACAAACATACACTCTTAATGCCAAAAACCGAATTTCAAATGAGAGGAAATTTAGGGGTTAGAGAATTAGAATTTCAGAAAAGATGGAAAGATATCGACCTTTACCAAAAGGTTTTAGAACAAAATAAGGATTCAGAGTCATTTATATTACACGATGGGCCACCTTATGCGAATGGTGATATCCACATAGGGCATACCTTGAATAAGGTCTTAAAAGACTTTGTTTTGCGTTACCAGACGATGAAAGGTAAATACGTTCCATATATTCCTGGTTGGGATACACATGGATTACCTATTGAAACTGCTTTGACTAAAAAAGGCATCAATCGTAAAGAAATGTCTTTATTTGATTACCGAAAATTATGCCAAAAATTTGCTTCAGAACAAGTAGCAAAACAAAAGATTCAATTTGAAAGATTAGGAATTTTAGGAGAATGGGATCATCCATATATCACTTATGATAAGGATTTTGAAGCGAGTCAAATTAAGATGTTTGCTAAAATGGTTGGTCGTGGATTAATATATAAGGGCCTAAAGCCTGTTTATTGGTCACCTTCTTCAGAATCAGCACTCGCTGAAGCTGAAATTGAATACCAAGATAAACAATCTATATCTGTTTATGTTGCATTTCCTTCGTATGAAGGTAAAGGCTTATTAAAAGATGCATCATTTCTTATTTGGACAACTACACCATGGACACTACCTGCTAATCTAGCGATTTCTGTTCATCCGAGATTTAATTATCAAATTATTCTTGTTGATGAAAAGAAGTATGTCGTTGGTGAAACACTATTAGAAGAACTCAAAAAATTATTAAATTGGGAAGAAGTAAAAGTCTTAGGAACTTTCAAAGGGCAAGAACTTGAATTTGCTCAATATAAGCATCCTTTATATGAACGCATTTCACCTGTAATTGTTGGTGATCATGTGACAGATACTGATGGTACAGGTCTTGTTCATACAGCACCTGGACACGGGGAAGACGATTATCGTATTGGTAAAACATATGGTTTAGATATTTTATGTCCAGTAGATGATAAAGGTTTTATGACCGAAGAAGCTGGAGAGTTTGCTGGAATGTATTATGAAGTAGCAAACGATGCAATCGTTAAAGCTTTAGATGAACGTCATGTATTACTTAGATACGACAAATTTACCCATTCTTATCCTCATGACTGGAGAACGAGAAAACCAGTTATTTTTAGAGCGACTCCACAGTGGTTTGCAAGTGTTGATAAGTTAAAAGATGAATTACTTGAACAAGTCAAAAAAGTTGATTGGTTACCTTTATGGGGTGAAGTGAGAATTTCAAATATGATTACTAATCGTGAAGACTGGTGTATTTCAAGACAACGTGCTTGGGGTGTTCCAATTCCTGTCTTTTATGCTGAAAACGATGAACCTATCTTAGAACAAGATGTCTTACTCCATGTGAGTAATCTTTTTGGAGAATTTGGATCTGATGTTTGGTATGAAAGAGAAGCAAAAGAATTGCTTCCTAAAGGATATACGCATCCAGGAAGCCCTAATGGAATATTTAGAAAAGAAACTGATATTATGGATGTTTGGTTTGATTCAGGTACATCGCACTCAGTCTTAAGAGCTAGAGGATTACCTTACCCAGCAGACTTATATCTTGAAGGTTCAGATCAATATCGTGGATGGTTTAATTCATCCTTAACAACTGGAGTTGCATCTTTTGGTCAAGCGCCTTATAAGAGAGTTGTTTCTCATGGATTTGTTCTTGATGGTCAAGGACGCAAAATGAGTAAATCATTAGGAAATACGATTGATCCTCTGAAAATTATGAAACAACAAGGTGCTGACTTATTAAGATTGTGGGTAGCAACTGTTGATTATCAAAGTGATGTCAGAATCAGTAATGATATGATGAGTCAAACTTCAGAAGGGTATCGTAAGATTAGAAACACTTTCCGCTTTATGCTTGGTAATTTAAATGGATTTAATCCAAATGATAATTATATAGGTTATTCAATGAGGGGTAGACTAAATCGTGTGATGACATTAAAATATAATACTTTGGTTAAACAGATATTAGAAGCTTATGAAACTTACGCATTTGATCATGTTTATCGCTTAGTTGTGCCTTTTATGACAAATGAGTTATCAGCATTCTACCTAGATTATACAAAAGATATATTATATATTGCTAAAGAAGATGATTTTGAGCGTAGAAGTATTCAATCAACATTATACGATATGACTTTGGGTCTATTAAAACTATTGACACCAATTATTCCTCATACAACATCTGAAGCATATGAGTTATTACCTTTCAAAGAAAAAGCAGATGTTTATTTAGAACATATGCCAAGTGTTGGTAAAGATATGGATCAGCATTTAATTGATGCTTTTGAAATCTTTGATGAGATGCGTCAGGTTATCTTAAAGAAATTAGAAGAAGCAAGAGAACTTAAGATTATTGGTAAATCATTGGCTGCAAAACTAGATTTAACAGTCACTCAAGAACAAATGAACGCTATCGACACATTAGAAATGAAACTTCATCAAGTCCTCATAGTTTCCAAGGTAGGCGTGACTATTGGTAGTAAATTATCTGTCAAGGTTTCACCTGCAGAAGGAACAACCTGTGATAGATGTTGGAATATTGTTGATCATGTTCATGAAAATGGATTATGTGATCGCTGTAATGAAATTGTTGAAGGAGATAAACTATAAGAAGTCAAGTGAAAAAATTGAGTAAACAGAAAAAGACC
>CAZVDQ010000027.1:0-21810 GCA_964625435.1 uncultured Mariniplasma sp. | reverse complement strand
TTTTCATATTCTTCCTCCTAAAATGTGGTCTAGCGGGATATCCTCCCACAATTCAGATAGCTAGCGATCTAAATTAGTCTACTACTGTGATACCCATATTGCGCGCTGTACCCTCAATAATTTTCATTGCTGCTTCTACAGTGTTCGCATTTAAGTCAGGCATCTTTCTTTCTGCAATTTCCTTCACTTGTTCACGAGTGACGGTGGCAACTTTATCTTTTTTAGCATTTGCTGAGCCGAGTTTTATGTTTGCTGCTTTTTTAAGTAAGTCACTTGCTGGTGGGGTTTTTGTAATAAATGAGAATGTACGGTCATCATATACCGAAATTACTACTGGTACTACAAAGCCCATTTGATCTTTTGTTGCTTCGTTAAATTGTGAACAGAATGCTGGTATATTAACCTGTGCTTGACCTAACGCTGGACCGACTGGTGGAGCTGGATTAGCTTTACCTGCTGGAATCTGCAATTTAACTATTTTAACAACTTTTTTTGCCATGAGACGCAACCTCCTTCTTTACATAAGTATGTGGTATGATTTTACTCTTCCACTATGGTGTGCTTTCACACGCGATATTATTCTATCATTAAGGGTATGCTTTGTCAACAAAAAACGATGTTATTTATCTGATTTTAGCGCCAAATGGAAATAGTGCAAGTACTGAGAGTTTAAACCACTGTATTGCAAAAGGAATTCCGATGATGGTTAACGTGAAAAATAATGCAATTCCTAGGTAGCCAATTGCCATCTCCCAACCCACAAAAATCAACCATAATAAATTCATAATTGGATGTTCTGCAAAATCTGATATAACCTCTTGCCCAAAGGGGAATAGGACCAGCCTTGAAAACTTAAAGCATTGTAATCCAAATGGAATTCCAATGATTGTAATAGAGAGTAAAAAGCCCAGTAAAAGCCACAACAGAGCTGCGAGAAATCCACCAAACACAAACCAAACGATATTTCCTATTAATCTCATATTAGTACCTCACTTCTATACTTATATCTTAACATAAAAAAATACTCCTATTAGAAGTATCTTTTATATAAATTAAAATCCACATTCACCGTGGTCATCACAAGCTGCATTTTGATCGCCTTCTTCTAAAGTGCTGAGTGGGTGATCTTCTTCCCAAATTTGTTCTAAAGCACGTGTGAAGTAGTCTTGTTGTTGTGCACCAGAAATACCATATTTTCTGTTTAAAACAAAGAATGGTACGCCTTGAGCACCGATTTGTCTCGATTCTTGTTGTTCTGCCAAAACCTGATCATTATATTGATTCGATTCTAGTACCTTTTTAGCTTCGTTGCCATTAAGTCCTAGTTCACTCACCAATTTATCTAATGTGTCGTAATCAGCAAGATTAAGTCCATCAGTAAAGTAAGCTTTCATAAAACGATTTGTGACTTCGTCTTCTTTACCAAATTGATTAGACCATTTCGCGATGCGATGTGCGTCTAATGTATTTGTCATTTGAATGATGTCATAACGGTAAGTTAAGCCAACTGTTTTTGCATTTTGAGTAAATGAATCAAATCTTTGTTTTGCTCCTTCAGGTGTTGTTCCATGACCTTTTGCAAAACTTTCATATGCTGTTCCCTGCATCACTTTTGGTGCTTGGGGATTTAGCTGATATGCCTTATAGATTACTTCTACTTGATCTTTGTGTTTAAATTCGTTTAGTGCAATTTCAAATCTCTTCTTTCCAATGTAACAAAATGGACAAGCAAAATCCGACCAAATTTCAACTTTCATATCTTTATCCTCCATATATTTCTTTCGCTAGTATAGCACTTTTAAAATAGAAAATCATTAATTTTGCTTTACTTTTTGCATTTATTGAACATTTATTGCAAAAAAGATGATAATTTTTGCATTATTTTGTCTTATCGTACTAAAATGAGTGTGGAGGTGCATATTATGTCTAAGTATCATAGTAAGGATATTTTACATTTTACTGAGCTAACTTTGCTCATTCGAGATTTCAAACGATCCTTAGAATTTTATGTTGATATCTTAGGATTTACATTATTAAATAAAGAATCTCATCTCGCTATTTTATCAGCAAATCAAATAGATCCGCTCATAACATTAATCGAAGATAGAAACGCTATACCCATTGATTTTAATTTGGGCCTTTATCACTTTGCGCTTCTTCTTCCAACCCAAATTGAGTTTGCTAAAATGATTAAGAACCTATCTAAAAAGCACTATCCTGTTTCAGGTATGTCTGATCATGGTGTAAGTGAAGCAATCTATTTAGATGACCCCGATGGAAATGGTATTGAAATCTACTGTGATAAACCTGAAAGTGAGTGGTTAAATGAAAATGACCAACTTGCTATGGTTACAAAAGAACTTGATTTTAATGGAGTCATGTCAGAATTATCGTCTAATGATGTATTTGATAAAATTCCTTCCAATACATTATTAGGACACCTACATTTCTATGTGTCAAATCTTGATGAGGCTAAGTTGTTTTATGCGGACGCACTCGGTTTTGCGCTAACGATGACTTATATGGATACAGCTTTATTCTTATCCGCATCTAAATATCATCATCACTTAGGATTAAATACATGGAACGGTCATGCTCCAATCAATAAGAAGCGTCAAGTTGGTTTGAAGTCTTATGTTTTAAATGTTCCAAAAAATCAACACCGAGATTTGATGAGAAGATTAGCGAATGCTCATATTCCAATATTAGTAGAGAATGGCCAAAAATATATTCTTGATATCCTAAATCAAAAAATATTTATCAAAGCTCAAGAAAAAATAGCGGAAGTCTAGAATGAACTACATTATGTAAAAAGATAAATTAAATAGGACACTTTTATACTAGAGTAAAGGTATAAAAGTGTTTTTTCTTGAAACAGTACACATAAAATTGTGCAAAAAAAACGAGATGTTAACTTCATCTCGTTATCTATAATTTAAAATAGTAATAGTTTACTCATCATCGCTTCTATCTGAATCATTCTCATCATCAGAATGGTCATCATCCTCTTCTTCATGGTCACGATCAACCTTTCTTTCGGATTCATATTCGTATTCATCTTCATCATCTGGCTGAACATAAATCTGATATGATGTTAATCCCGAGATTGCATCAGTCTTAATCTCGACCTTCATTTGACCAGATTCAGCTGTATTAGCAATCATTGTTTGGTATAAAATCTTTAGAATATTCTTATCGTTCTCTTGTTCGTATTTAAATTTGTATGTGCCATAATCCAAACCATTTCGGTACTCAAATTTTATTTCTTGGTTGCCATCTTCATTAGTTATCTTTATTTTATTTTGAGAGGTCACTATACCATTTTCAACAATAGTAATCGTGTATTTACTTTCATCATCTTCTGTTTTATATGTAGATTCTACATAGTTCATAGCATCATTGACTGTTTTAAAATAAATGATCTCATCGGTTTCTTCTACTTCTCTTTTACCTAAAAAATCAAATTGTAATCCCTTATAGAGAAAGATACCTTCAATAGTAAATTGAACATGCTGATCTTTTTCAGTATATGAAACTGTGTTGAAATACAGTACATATTCTATGGGTGTCCCAAGCAAATCTATGGAGGTTAGTATAACTTTAGATGTGTATGCTGGATTGTCAGATGTGACACTTTCAGTCAAAATACCCTGATTTTGTCCAGTTACCGTTTCAATCATTCCTAAAAATGGCTCTATTGTTGTTACTGTTTCAATTGATGAGAGGACAGTTATCATGCTTAGAGCTCGTGTATAGGTGAGTGTTGTTGGTGTGAATTGGCTCATTAAGGTTGCGGTAGATACAGCAGATACTGATAATGTCGATTGGTAAGCACTATCCGCATATGGATTAATGGTGATTTCACTTGGCTTATTATTCAATAAATTGAACCCAAGAACTACCATTGCTAAAATAAATACAGTAGATAATGTCATTTTGAAACTCAATAATAATTTAGAGGTAGGGGTTTTTTCATTTCTCATGATGATGTTTTGTTTTTCAGTAAAAAGAACATTCCAATCAACATTCATCTTTTGATTTGGGACGTGTGATTCAATATTAGATTTTAATATTGCTTTTATTTTATATTTCTTCATCATCGTTTCCTCTAACTCTTCTGAGTTTTCTCATCGCATTTTGATAAATCCATAAAACTGTACCCAGTGGTTTATCTAATAATTTTGCAATTTCGCGGTGCCGCATTTCTTCTACTACTTTGAGTAAAACAATTAACCGTTCGTCCTCATTTAATAGATCCATCATTTGCGTAAACGAATCCAGCTCATCAGGCCTGGGTTCCTTACTGAAAATCGTATGATGATTCTCTTCTGAATTTAGGCTAACAGTTAACTTGTGCTTTCGGTAATAATCAATAGAATGATGATGCGCAATTTGAAGCAACCAATTCAAGAAGTTTGTGTTTTCTTGATATTGATGTATAGAAGCGAGCATTTTCATATATACTTCTTGCATAATATCTTCAGATATAACATGACTTTTCATGATGGCGAAAATAACAGAATATACCGCATTTTTTGTCTTAGTATATATATATTCAAATGCTTCTTCATCTTTGTTTTTAATTCTATCAATATATGTTTGTTCGATTATCATCAAAAGGCTCCTCAAGTTGATTTATGATTGGAGAAAATAATCCCCAATCATATCTTACCATTAGATTTATTCTTAGTGTAATTTATGCTTTGTCTTGATAATAATTAGTTTGTTGTAGCACCTGAAACTTCATCGCTTAAAGAATCTTGTGTTTGATCTTGTTGATCTGTAGTATCATCGGTTTCACTCTCATCATCTGCATCATCACTATCATCACCATCATCATGTTGAGAAGATCTTTCAGATTCATGTTCATACGCATCTTCATGATCAGGTTCTACATAAAGTTGATAGCTTGTAACATTTGTAAGTTCATCAACTATAACTTGAACACTTATCTTTCCAGAAGTTTCTGTTCCATCAATTAAAGTCTGATATTTAATTTTTAAAACATTAATTCCATTTTCAACTTCATATTTAAATTTATATTCACTGTAATTGGTTCCTTGAGTATATTCTAATTTGATAGATGTTTCTCCATCTTCAGATTCAACTTTCACTTTACTTTCAGTAATAACTATTCCATTTTCAACAACTTTTAGAGAAAACTTCTTTTCGTTACCTTCAATTTTGTATTGTGAAAGGACATAATTATTTTCATCAAGATATGATTTAAATGAAATTTTTTCTTCTCCATCTTCAATTTCTTTACGTCCAGTAATTTGATATTCAACTGTGCCAATTAAAAGAATGCCATTAATTTCATATTGAGTTTCAGCTTCGTCTGTAGGTTCGGTCACATCATCGCTTGGAAGCAAAACGGTATTATAGTACATTGTATATAGCATAGGATTATTTAGTAAATCATATACTGTAAACTCAGTTTTTGTTTCATATAATGGATTGTCTGATACGGTAGTTACAACGTTTAATCCATTATTCTCTGCCAACAAAGTTTCAAACATTTCTAAATACGGTTCAACTTGATCAATTGTTAGATCTGGAGTTTCCGTACTCAATGTTGTCGTAAGTTGTGTCGCTGTTGATAAAGGTTGTGTTTCATTAGCGCTTAGCAATACCGATGTGGAGATTGCTGAAAATGAAAACACTTGTTCATCTGATGAAAACTCGAATGCACTTGATAATGCTGTTAAACCTGAACAAGCTGCTAAACTTATTGTGATAAATAGTAACATAGAACCTAATAATATTTTTTTCATTTTGCTTTCCTCTTTTTCTTCTATCTATTAGGTAAACGTATGTCGACGTCATTTTTATTGGTGGAAAATTATAATAAGTGCATTTTTATTCAATATGCACCTTACGTAATGGTCTTTTTCTTTGCTCTTGAAAATAATAAAAAAAGTAGACTCATTTTTAATTGTCTACTTTTTGGAGGTCACTTCAAGCAACCGTTTTTATTATAATTCTTTGATTTGATTAGCATTAAACTCAGTTGGTGTTGCACGTCCAAATAAATCAAGATCAACAACCAATTTTTCTTGATCATTATCCACATCAACAACTTCACCCTTGAGCCCTATCCATGTACCATCAATAACTTCAACCACTTTACCAAGTAAATGATCATATGTAGGTTTGCTGATAACGCCAATCTTTAATAAAATCTGATTAATTTCATCTGGAGCAAGTGGAACTGGTTTTGTTCCTCCACCTGATGAACCTAAAAATCCCGTAACACGTGGCGTATTTCTGACAACAAACCATGATTCGTCAGTAACCATCATTTCTACGAAAACATACCCTGGAAAGAGTTGTTTAATCTTTTCTTTTTCTTTGCCGTCAGCCTTTTTTTCAATGACGGTTTCTTCGGGAACAATAATTCTGAAAATAAAATCAGACATCCCCATACTTTCAACGCGTCGTTCCAAGTCAACTTTGACGGCATTCTCATAACCTGAGTAGGTTTGAATAATATACCATCTAACAGCTTGACTCATAGAATGCCACCTAGTAAACGAATAATTAATATATCATATAACAATAGCATACCTGTCAAAATGATTAAGAAGATCAAAACGCGTACTGAATGATCTAAAAACTTGGTCCATGATGGCCAAGTAATTTTCTTTATTTCGGGAATTGCTGGTAAAAAGAATGGATAGATTACTAAAATAAGTCCAAATACGGAAATAGCAAATAGCACCCATGCAAAAATGATACCGTTATTACCTTGTCCTAAAATTGGAAAATTTTCGTTAATCTGTAAAAGTGTACTTCCGCTGATAATCATTAATGATAATGCACCAGATAAAGTTGCCAAAACACCTAGAAGTAGGTTCTCCCATTTATACTCGGTTGTCAGTACTTCTAATAATTTACTTTTTTGTTCATCTGGTTTTTGTCTGATTGCCATAATAGCCTCCTATTTGCTTTCCTTATGAATCGTATGCTTATTACATTTGGGGCAATATTTGCTTACCTCAATACGTTGTTTTTGAGTATCTTTATTCTTCGTTGCTGTATAATTTCTGCTCAAGCATTCCGAACACACTAATATTATTTTTTCACGCATTAAAAAACCACCTTTTGTGGTCATTAGCAAGTGTATTTTAACACTTAAAAATGACTTAGTCAACTGTATATTATATTATATCATAATTTTATATTTTTCTTTGATTCTAAAAATCGTATTATAGATTTGTTTTTTTGAATAACCGGTCTTCAATAAAATATCCGAAACAGAGTATCTTTCAATAAAGTAGAGCGTATGAATTTGATTTTCTAGTATTGAAGAAAATATAATTTCATCAGGTTCTTCTTCAATATATGAAACACCCTTGCAAAAATCAGTGTTTTCATATAAATGATAATCAGGCAAACTCTTTTTCATTTTATAAAGTTTTCTTTTCAAAATAAGCTCAAAATATTTTGTAAAACTTTTATTCCTTGATTCATTAAATGATTTTATGGCTTTGTGAAGCATAAGTATACCTTCCTGATGAAAGTCATCATGCTCCTTGACATCAACATTTAATAAATGGACTTGTTTCCAGATGAATTTATGATACTTTTTGAACATGAATTCCATCGCATGGTCATCTTGTTCATTTTGGATGAGATAAACCAGTTCATAATCATTCATCACATAGCGCATATTATTTGATTGCCTTATACATCATGAGTGCTGCAGCAACACTAACATTGAGTGAGTTTATTTTTCCGAACATTGGAATTTTAACCAACATATCGCAATTTTGTTTCACTAAAGGTCTTATACCTTCGCCTTCATTTCCCAAAACGATTGCTAGTGAGAGATCTAAAGGCATATCATCGAATGTTTGATCAGTTGCTCCATCAGTACCAATCACCCATATATTATGTTCTTTGAGTTTGAGTATTGCTTGATTGATATTAGATACCTGTATTACAGGAACATGTTCAATTGCACCGGAAGAAACCTTTGCTACAGTTGCGTTGAGCGGAACCTGGCCTTTTTTACTCAAGATTAGCCCATCAAGTTGAACAGCTTCAGCGGTTCTGATGATTGCACCTAGGTTGTGAGGATCTTCAATCCCGTCTAAGATAAGAAATCGTTGTATCTTCGTCTGATCAATCATTTTATCTAATGATTTAAACTCATAGGCTTTAACATCAGCAACAATACCTTGATGAACAGCATTTTGAGTCATTTGATTCAACTCCCCTTTAGGTACTTTGAAAAATTCCATACCTTTATCCTTTAAAAAATTAAGATAATGGTAATCAGAAAATTTTTCATCTATATATAATTTATAGATAGGTCTATTTGTGAAAATTGCTTCTTTTATTACATTTTTTCCATATACGATCATGATTTATCCCTCCGGGTTTATTCTATCAAAATTAAAAAATGAAATCAGAAAATATTTTGAAAAATTTCTTAATAAAAGGGCGTGTGTACGCCCTTTAATCATTGCATATCAGCTAGCTTGTTTAATACTGATCGAATAAATATTTTTGTCCATCCATATAAATTGGATAGAATATACATTAATGGGAATGTTGCTTGAGCTAATACAACTAAGAGTAAGATTTGTGGAACTGTTAATGGTGTAACCTGATAAATATCTTGACGATAAAACGGTGCAAAATCAAAGAAGTATGGAATAAACGTTATCGATAGGAAGAATACACTCACCATAAATGTGAACAATGCTCTCCGCATCTTATTAAATGGTGTAGATACTCTAAACAACACAGTCAGTGATACAACAGTTGCTGAAATTACGATCAAAGTAGAAACGACAACACTGTCCATTCCTAATGATCTTTCAAAACCAAAGATAATTAAACTATTAATCATAACCACTAAAGCACCAGGTAAAGCCGCTTTAAGGATATTCCATAAGAACCGTCCTTTAACGAGTTTATTATTAGATTCAAGAGCTAAGAAGAATGACGGAATACCAATAACAAGATAATCAATTAAAACAAGCTGACTTGGTTGAATTGGATAATATCCATTCCTCACGATAGCTATAATGGCAAGTAAGAATGAAAAAATTGTTTTTGTCAGGAATAATGTTGAAACGCGTTGAACATTATTTATGACTCGTCGACCTTCACTAACAACTTTAGGCATTGATGAGAAATTAGAATCTAACAAGACTAGATGCGAAACATTTCTTGCTGCTTCACTACCTGAAGCCATTGCAATTGATGTATCTGCTTCTTTTAATGCAAGAATATCATTAACACCATCACCTGTCATTGCAACAGTGCGTCCATTGTTTTTCATTGATTCAATCAAAAGTTTCTTTTGTTGTGGAGAAACTCTTCCAAAAACAGTATATCTAGAAGCTGAACGAACAACTTCCTTATCTTGCATGCCTTCTAAACTAATATATTTATCAGCATTTGTTATACCAGCACGTTGTGATATACGTGAAACTGTTGCAGGATTATCCCCCGATATAACTTTGACATCAACATTATGTGATTTGAAATATTCAATCGTTTCAATCGCATCAGGTCTAATCGTATCCTCAATCATAATTAAAGCGATTGGAACAATCTTTCCTTCGACCTTGGTTTCATTGATGTTTCCTGATGAATGAGCAACAACTAAGACTCGATATCCTTCTGCCGATTGTTTATCGACTTCTCTTTCAATAGTGCTATAAGATTCTTTGATAACAAATTCAGGTGCTCCTAAAACAAATGTACCATAGCGATCAAACTGAACCGCACTAAATTTTCTGGAACTTGAAAATGCAATAAGTTGTTTATGTCTTAGTCTCTTGGCCGTGCCAAATCTTTCAGCAAGCGCATCAGAAGTCAAGTTTTGATCGTTTTGAGCATTAATCATTGCTGAAACGATATTTTTCAAGGCTAAGCCTGATTCATTTTTATATTCAATAATGCTTTTTACAGTCATTGTACCATCTGTGATGGTTCCTGTCTTATCGAGACATAATGTATCAACTCGAGCAAGCATTTCAATACAATATAATTCTTGAACCAACGTATTATTTTGTGCAAGTCTAATAACCCCAACTGCTAATGCCATAGAAGTTAATAAGAATAAACCCGAAGGAATCATCCCAATCATTGCTCCAGCAGTTTGTCTAACCATCAGTGAAAACTCATCACTTGCGAGTTTTTGTGCAAGTGTAAAAGTTGGATCCCAACTGGTTGATGTCCACATCAAATAAAGTAGTATAGCAGCAAGTGGTAAAATCAACACACCAACAACACGAATAATAATCTTTAATGATCCGAGCAAATCAGACTGAGGTTTCTTATATCTTTTTGCTTGATTCGTAAGTTTTTGGATGTAGATATCTTTACCAACAGCGGTTGCTTGTGAATAACAAGAGCCCGAAACTACAAAACTACCGGAATAAAGGGTGTCGCCTTTTTTCTTGATAATTGGATCAGATTCACCAGTTAATAAAGATTCGTCAACTTCAATTGATCCTTGTCTGACAACTGAGTCAGCAGGAATTTGCTTTCCTGAACTTAAAAATAAGATATCATCAATAACAACATCATGAACAGCAATTTCAAATTCGTCAGAATCTCTAATAACAATTGCTGTTGGAGCTGATAATAATGAAAGTTTATCAATTGTTTTTTTAGCTCTTACTTCTTGGATGATACCAATAGTAATATTGGCAGTAATAACACCCATAAAAAATAAATTTGAAATAGATGCTCTTACTAAAATCAATGCTGTTGCAATTGCAAAATTTAAAAAATTAAAGAACGTAAATATATTTGCTGAAACAATTTTTGGAATACTCTTACTACTACCAGAATCGACGATATTAGCAAGACCCGCCATTAAACGAAGTTCTACTTCATCAGTCGATAGACCTAGTTCAACATTAGGATTATATCTTTCAACAACAATATCATCTCTACTCTTAACTCTATCTTTAACATTAAGACTTTCTTTAGGTTCGTCATCAAGTGGAACATGAAGTCCTAAAGGATCGCCTTTCATTTGGACGAGTTCTTCTTTAATGATGGTTTTTGGACCTTTTTGTTTTTTTGGTTTGGAGACTTCTATATTTTGGTTATCATTATCCGCATCAATAAGAGCTTTAAGATCATCATTAGATGATTTTGTATTCGCTTTTTTAACTGTTTTTTCCATCGAAATCTCCTTTCTCTATATAGATAAGTGCATGCTCAATCAATTGATTGGCACGATTTATATCATTTAAATATAACGATCCTATCAATGCTTCAAATCCTGTTGCTAAATGATATGTTTTCGCATCAATATTTTTACGACCTGGTCCGCTTGCATTTCTGCCACGCTTAAATAGATAAAATTCATCTTCATTAATTAATGATTGTTCAATGAAATAGGTCATAATTTTTGCTTGTGCTAACCCCGAAGTAAATCTAATGGCTTGTTTGTGCAAGTCATTGACATGAGTTAGTTTTTTATCAATAAGGTACATGCGTACTTTAAGTTCATAGTATGCATCTCCGATATACGCTAGTGTTAATCCGTTCAAATTTACATCCATCCCTGCTCTGTAAGCTCAGATCTAAGTTGGTCAGCGCGCATAAAATCTTTATTACTGCGTGCTTGTTCCCAATCGCGATAAAGATTGAGTGTACTTTCTGTCATTTTATAAATAGGCATAATACCCAATACTTCTAAAATTTCTTTAGCAGTTTGATATAACTTGCCTAACATTACTGAATCTTTTTCTTTGTTCATTAATTTGATAATTTCATAAATTAGTGTCATTACATTAGGAATATTAAAATCATCATTCATAAGCATTTTAAACTGTTCTATATATTCATCAATAACTTGTGGTTTTCTCAAATTGTCTAAAGACATAGTTAAAAATGCTTTCTTTAATGCACGTTCTATTTTATCATATTCTTTTGAAAACTGCACCATTAAGTCATCTGTATAATGAATTGGTTGTCTATAATGATGTCCCACCGTCAACAATCTAAATGCTAGCGGGTCAAAGGTTGTAATCAAATCTTTTACTAATGAAATATTACCCAAAGACTTACTCATCTTAACTTGATTAACATCAAGTCTACCAACATGCATCCAATAGCGCGCCAAATGATGATGGTCGTGAACAACAGTCTGAGCAATCTCGTTTTCATGGTGCGGAAATTTTAAATCTGTTCCTCCACCGTGAATATCAATTTCTCCACCAAAAATCTCATGGTTCATAACAGCACACTCAGTATGCCATCCTGGTCTTCCCAATCCCCACGGACTTATAAATGTTAATCCTTCATCAGATGATTTCCAAATGCTAAAGTCTCTAGGATCTTCTTTCCCATCTTCTAAAGTGATTCGCACACCTTGGTTAAGCTCATCCATATTTTGTTTGCTTAAGATACCATAATCTTGAACTTTTCCAACCCTGAAATAAACACCACTTGAGAGTACATAAGCATAACCCTGATCAATCAAGTCTTGAATATAACTCACCATTTCTGGAATAAATTCTGTTGCTCTTGGCATTAAATCAGGTAATGCGCTCCCAAGAGCCATTGCCATGTCGATAAAGTTTTTTGTATATAAATCTGTTAATTCAGTTTCTTTAAGTTTAAGTTCTTTTGCTTTTTCAATAATCTTATCATCAACATCTGTGATGTTAGATACAAATTGAACTTGATATCCAAGATACTTTAAGTATCTTTTAACAACGTCAAAAAAGATAACCGGTCTGGCATTACCCAAATGAATGTCACTATAAACTGTAGGTCCGCAGACGTACATTGTGACCCGATTTTTTCTAATTGTTTCAAAAGGTTCAATTTTAGAAGTTAGGGAATTATATAGTTTGAGCATATGTTGCCCTCCTCTTTGTTTTATTATAGTGGAAATTATTGAAAATAACAAGAAAACTCACAGACTTTTGCATATTTTAAGGAAATAGGCTTTATCAAAAGATAAACCACACTTTTCAGCATGGCTTTTTCTTATATTTTTCTAAGTTCCTTTAGTATTTTAACCATTGCCCAAGTATCTTGTTTACAATACTCCAACAGATCCTTATAGGTCTGTTTAAAGGTTTGCTCATCCATTGATGGAAATCTAGCATACGCAACTAGCGCTTCGTTTCCATTACCAATGCCTAAGTCTTTGTAAGATAAATCACTAAAGACGGGTAATACTTTCTTAATTGAAAATGAGCCATTGAGATCATCATGATAAAAATTAATTGTCTTGGCAATATCTTCATCAAATCCCAATGCTTGATACAGCTTCTTATTTCCTTTGAGCAAATGCATCAAATCAAATAATCGGTCACCCATATCAAGTAATCTTTCTCTGTATTCTGGATATATTTCAGCCATTTCTTTAAGTCTAGTTTGCTCGAATGATTGGTTATAAACCATAATTGATCCACCATCAGGTTTAATGATATTAAGCATATGTTCAACTAAATCTTTTCTTAAATCAATATGTTTGGTAGCAATATAGCTATCATTGTCTTTATCCTTATCACAAACATTTGGAGAATGCTCTATGTGTATTGAATATTGAAATAGGGATTGGCTGTATGATTTTTCTCCCTTGAATCTTGGTAGAGGACAAGGAAAAGTTTCAAAATCCAAATGATAAATGGGGTATTTTAATGCTTCAATACCCTTCCTAATCTTTTCGATATGAAAATAAGGTTCCTCTGTTTCCATGACGTTTCTTTGAATGATATTGTTTTCTCTTTCTAACCAAGAAAATGGAATGTCTAAGGCACTCACATACCCATCGTTAATCAAATCATATTGTTCATGTTTTTCTCTATCTTCATCTTTAAAACCAAAATGAGATCCAATATATGCAAAAATACTATTTTTATTTGGAATATCTTTAAAACAAATTGGATAAAACTTGCATTGTCTCGAATCATTTTTCTGACAATGTCGCCCCAAATCAACTTGATTAGCGTTCATTGTGTCAAGTCTTTCAATGACGATATCAACATCGTTTTCAATGATTGGCATCATAGATTCAGTAAGGCTTGTGACATCGATTAAGACGGTTAGATTATCTCCATAAATGAGTTCATTCTTCTCGTTATAAAGCCCTTCATGAATATATTCACTATTTAAGACAACTAAGTAATATTTAATCTTTTTATTTGTTTTTAAGCCATGTTCGAGCACAAATCTCTGATAGGATATATCATAAACGTAACGCCCTTCTTTGCTTAATCTGTCTCTGAGTTTTGAAACTTTTTTTTCATAGTCTTGATTGATATCTCCGAAAAGGTCCTCTTGTAACATTAAAATACCTTCTGGACTATATTCAAAGACGTGAGATTTTTCATTATCATCATTTTTATATGTTAAATCGAGAAACTTTTTACTCGTGGTTGCTTTAACTTCAAAGATACGAACATAGCTGTCGTCTTCTTGAAATCCATCTAAGAAACAATAGAACCGAAACCCTTCATATTCATATTCAAAACGTTTTTGTTGATAGGTATCCAAACTATAGGTTACCTGTCCATGAAACCTTTTCTGAATTGCCTTCCCACTTAAAACCTCTATTTGATTATAATAGGGTAACATCGTATCCATTTGAACATCAGGTTGTTCTAATAAATCGTTATCTTCCTCATCATACATCGAATCTAATAAGATAGATTTTTTGGCTCTATTTTCTTCACCTATCAAGTCTTCAAGTTCTATGTCATCGGTAAAAGAGACAATCGCTTTGTCTTTTTCTCTCTGTAATTCATCCAGTGCAGGATATCTATTACATCTGATATAATTGATAAATCTAGTCTTTGAAATATGCATAGGCTTCACCACCTTCATTATATCACTTTCTCTAAACAATAAAAACATGCATTAAATCTACACATACTATCGTCTATTTGAACCAATATTTCTCCAACAAAAAAGCCTTGAATCAACTTAATTAGTTGGATATATCAAGGCTCTTATTGGTTTACAAATTGTTATTAATACTATTGGTTAATTATTGAAGTACTGAATCAAATTCTGTTTGAATCCAATCACTTGTGAAAAAATCAGCCATTTCAGCTAAAATACAAACTGGTGATGGATCAGATGCAACCTCAGATACAGCGTTAATCATGAGACTTTCATCACCACATCTTCCAACTAATTGTTGAACTGTAGTATTTGTACCACCAAATGTTTGAGATGCTTTTAGATTTACATCATCTGAGACGGTTATATCAATCGTTTGGAGATTTCCATAACGAACAACTTGTTCGTTAATCTTATATCGTGATCCGAAATATCCAATTACTCCACCAACAAAGAATGCTTTATTAACATCAGCTTCATTGTCATTCTTCTCGTGAGTTAACGTGATTGAACCATGATAGAAAGCATTAATGATATTACTGCTAGCAAAACCAGCAAGACCACCAACATAAACTGCATAATTACCAGAAGTTGTATCTACTGCAGTGCCAAAATCAAGATCGACATTGATATCGCTGGAACTTGTAATATTTTCAACCGATTTACTCTTATTGATTGCATGATGATCACCAATGACACCACCAATGTTAATTGATACATCTTTATTCTTAACTAAATTACCTTCTAAATTAAATATGATGCTTGCATTTGTCTTAACTTCCTTAAGTGTTGCATCATCAGATAATAAAGCAACAGCTCCACCCATTTTAATCTTTCCATAAGATGTTGCTAGTAATTCAATACTTGTGTTATCAACAGTAACGGCTGTCATACTACCTTTAAATTCACCAACGACAGCTCCAACATAAGCTTGAACTGTACTTGAAGATGAATAATTGATTTCGCTATTTGTAATTGTAATATTTTCAATGTTTGCATTTGAACTAGATACATAACCTGCTAAAATACCCACTCTTGATGACGTATTCATATGGAGTGGTGCTGCTGCTGTACCAATATGCATTTGATCGATTACAAGATTTTTGATTGTTCCTGATGATACATATCCAAAAAGACCTGTATAGGTAGCCATAACACTATAGGTAACATTAGATATAGTATATCCCTGTCCATCAAATATTCCAGAAAAAGATGCAGAAAATGGTGATGAAAACGATACACCTGTAAAATCTAGGTTGTTATCTAAAACATAATTTCCAGAACGATTACTATCCATGTCTAAAAACTGCTCTGTCGTCGTAATGTGAATGGTTTCAGCAGATAATAATGTGTATGAAGCTGTACCGATTAAAACAGCATCTCTACCGACAGTAGCATATACTTCTACCGTGTACTTTAAGGAATTATCTAGACCAGTAAATGAAATATTTTGGTATTCTGCCTCTTCATAGAGGTCTTTATTATTAGCGAGTGTATCATCGGGTTTAAGCAACTTAACACTAATAGTCCCGGTAATCTCATTGTTTGGATCATTTACTTCTATAGATAATACAATTGATGTTTGTGATACGTCAACATCATAGAATGTTGCTGTAATATCTGTTTTCGTTTGACATCCTGCAAGTAATACAAGAACAAATATTCCGAAAACAATTCCTATTAATTTTTTCATGATTCACCTCTTAGTTTTGTCATTGTTTGCTGTAATCTGTTTAATACGATTTGTCTGCCTAATAAAGCCAAGGAAACAGGCAAACTCGGGCCATGCATATCACCTGTAGTTGCAATTCTGAGTCCCATAAACAGTGGTTTTCCTTTTACCAATGTATCTTGACTCGTTTTTTTAATTAATTGTTCAATGATCTCAGATGAAAAATCACTGGATTCTAAGTTGTCATAAAATGCTTGAAGCACTGCTAAGCTTTGGTTTTCAACCAAAAACTGATATGCTTCTTCATTTAATGTGAATGTTTGATGGAAAAATGCTTGATATAATTCAACAATTTCGCCAATGTGCGTCATGCGATCCTGGAAAATACTAACTAATAATAATAACCACTCTTCGCTTTTGATAACAATATTTGCTTTGTCTAAGAAGGGTTTACTTCTTTCAGCAAGTTCTTCATGAGTAAGTTTTTTGATGTACTTACTATTCACATAAGCTAACTTTTCTTTGTCAAACATTGCAGGTGCTTTAGATAACCTGTCCGGATCAAACTGTTTAATTATTTCTTCTTTGGTCAATATTTCTTTATTACCATTCGGTGACCAACCTAAAAGTGAAATGAAATTAAACATTGCTTCAGGTAAATATCCCATTGATGCATATTCAGAAATGAATTGAATGACATTTTGATCGCGTTTACTCAACTTTTTCTTATGCTCATTAACAATGATTGTCATATGTCCAAAAATAGGGATATCCCAATTAAATGCTTGATAAACCATCATTTGTTTTGGCGTGTTGGTTATATGTTCTTCGCCTCTTAAAACATGCGTTATTTCCATGAGATGATCATCAATAACGACTGCAAAATTATAGGTTGGAATGCCATTATCTTTCATGATAATCCAGTCTTCCACATCTTTGCTGCTGAATTTCAATTCTCCACGCACTAAATCATTGAAGACATAATCAACATCCTCAGGAACTTTAAATCTAATCGCGTATTTTTCGCTATTTTCTCTATAATCTTTATATGCGAGTCCTTGTTCAAGCAACTCATTTGCATACTTGGTATATAGTTCAAGTCTTTCTAATTGTCGGTAGGGCCCATAAGCCCCTCCTAAATCAGGAGATTCGTTCCATTCAAGACCTAACCAATTCAAATAATTGAGTTGAGAGGCTTCTCCGCCTTTAACATTTCTAGCAACATCTGTATCTTCAATACGTACAATAAAATCGCCGCCAAAATGACGTGCGAATAAATAATTGAATAATGCACTTCTTGCATTGCCTATATGAAGTAGTCCCGTAGGACTTGGCGCATATCTAACGCGTACTTTTTTCATAATTAAACACATCCTTATTTGCACCTAATATTATACGATATAATCCCAGATTAAACAATGTTTAAATGAATTTAGTCATATTTCAGAGAACCTGTATACCCAATAGACTTTAAATAAACATTAATTTGTTTTCTATTTTTAAAAACAATAACCTTATCTTTATATTTTTCCTTGTAGAGTTTAAACAATGCTTTTGATTCTTTAGTTCTACCTTTGAATAATATCCACCATATGAAACTCAAATCTAATTTTTCTTTGCATCCATCAGCAATTGTATCTCTATTTTGGTTATTATATTTGATTCTTCTAATTATTGCCCCATATAAACACTTAAACCGGTTGAAATCGAAAATGAAGAGTTGATCACATAAATCAAATCTTTCATTTGCATATTTACGATATAGACCATCACTAATCCAATTTTCTTGTTTAATGAATGTTTGGATTTCATTTTCTACTGATAATTTGTCTCTTCTTGACCAATTAGGACCAAAAAAGATTCGGTCTATATGTAATACTGGTAATTGATAATGTTCTGCAAGTCTTTTTGCAAAAGTTGATTTTCCTGAACTAGAATGTCCAACAACAAGTATTTTCATATAAGCTCCTTAGTCATCTTCAAAAGCAATCAGTAAATTGCCTGTAATTTTTTTTGAATCCCCATGTTTTACAAATATCATGGTAATTAAGGATAAAACGATAAAGAATGCTGCGTATGGAAACAAGATTAATCTTCCATAATGATCCATCAAAATACCAGAGAATATTGGGGTAAAGATTTGAGCTGTCATAGAAGCTACATAATAATACCCTGTATATCGTCCAACATCACCACGGCTCATTTCAACAACCATGACATATGTATTAATTGAAATCATTGTTAAGCCCACCCCTGAAAATGCAATAATCGTTGCTGTTAACCAAGGTTGATTTTCATGCAAGAACACAACACTTGCCATAGCTGATGCTAGAATGATCATGCCTAGCATAACTGTCTTTTTTCGACCAAACCACATCGACAAAAGCCCAATAGGAAGAATCATAATCACGACAAATACTTGAGCAATAATAAATGGAAAATCATAAAAATTTAGATTTAACACTTTGGGTAAATAATCAGCAATTTTAGACATCACTGCGTTATATCCAGCAAACAATAAAAAGATGGATGCTAATAGAAAGTAAAGTGAAACTCTTCTTCTTAAAGTCATTTGTGGTGTTGATTCAGTTTTACTATAAACCCCTCTATTAAGCTCTAATTTCTCCATGATGCCATTTTTTTCATCGACTAGTTTTGGTTCTTTAACTTTCCAAAGAAATACACCCAAAGTTAAGAGCATCATACAACCAATGAAAATATAAACAAAAACATGATTATCATAATTGTTTTTATTAATACCGCTGAGCATGATAACATAAACAGCAAGAATACCTCCAAAAGCACCCATTAAAGTAATAATAGCGTTCGCTTTACTTCTCAATGGTTTGATGGTTATATCAGGCATCAGTGCAACTGCGGGTGATCTAAAAATAGTCATAGAGATCAAAGCGACAAATAAAATGGCAGCAAAAATGATCAAATTTGTAATATCACCAGAAGTTACCTCCCAAGCTCTTTGACTTAAATAATTGTAATATATATCTTTAATGCTAGATAGTTCTCTAGCGTCCAAACGATTTGAATCATTTTCAAGGATACTTATCATAGGATCTTTTATATTATTCTTCCAACTAGTAAACTGTTGAAAACTAATATTACCTACTTGATAACTTTCTTCCCTTTCATCAGTCATATTACTGATGACAAGATACCAGTGACTTGTTTCATTTACGTCTGCTAAAGAATCAAAAGCAACATTATAATGATCTTCAATAATATCGGTTGCTTTAATATCTAATGTTTGAACACTGTCTGTATACGCTAAAGCCATAAAGGCAAAAGCTGCCAATATAGTCCCTACAATGATATAAGGGGTTCTTCGTCCAAGTTTATTGTTGCTCTTATCGGATAAAGCACCAAATAATGGCAACAAAATAACCGCCATTACATTATCGAATGCCATGACGATACCTGACCATGTTTGGTTTAAACCAAACTTGTCTATGAGTGTTCGTGCAATTAATAAATCATATGATTGCCAAAACATGGAAATGATGAAAAAGATTAAACCTACATAAATCGTATTCCGATAGTTTAACTTCATAGATTGACCCCTTCAGAAGTTTTCATTTCCATTATATCACGATAAAAAAAGAAAGGGACCCAAATGGGTCCCAATGTTTTAACGTTTTGAGAACTGTGATGCTTTTCTTGCTTTTTTCAAACCATACTTTTTACGTTCCTTAGAACGTGGGTCACGAGTTACGAGACCAGCTGGTTTCAATATTGCACGCAATTCTGGATTGATTTCCATGAGTGCACGAGTGATACCTAAGCGGATTGCTCCAGCTTGACCTGTTAAACCGCCACCATAGACGTTAACAGAAATATCATATTTGCCTTCACTTTCAGTTAAAACAAGAGGTTGAGTAACATCTAAACGAGTTGCTGCTGATGGAATGTATTCTTCAAATTCACGTCCATTAATTATAAATAGACCTTTACCATTTGTTAAAATAACTCTTGCAATAGACTTCTTCCGACGTCCTGTTCCTAAATATTGTACTTTTTCTTTTGTCGCCATTTCTTATACCTCCAATACTTCTGGTTGTTGTGCAGCATGCTTATGTTCAGGTCCTTCATATACAAAGAGTTTCTTTGACATTTGTGAACCTAAAGTAGTATGTGGCAACATACCGATGATTGCTTTTTCAACCATACGTGTTGGGAATTTAGCCATGACATTTTTTGCTGGAGTCGCAGTAAGACCACCATTATAGCCAGAATGACTATAATACATTTTCTTATCCCATTTTTTTCCAGTTAATTTAATTTTTTCTGCATTAACGACGATTACATAATCACCATTGTCTACATGTGGAGTGTAGGTTGGTTTATGCTTTCCCTTTAAAACAGATGCAACTTCAGTAGCCAAACGGCCTAAAGTTTTGTTTTCTGCGTCTACTACATACCATTTACGAGTAATAGTAGATGCGTTTGCCATAAATGATTTCATTTTGTGATTCTCCTTATATTCTTATTTGTGAAATAAGGGCTGTGGAATTTAAATATTTAAAACGTACCTATCATATATTACTATATAGATAGTCAAATGTCAACTGTATTATGTATGAATTTATGCAAATATTCGAGTTAATGATGTGTTTAAAAAAGGATTTATATTTTATTGTGTTATTCATGGGAAAAAATAAAAAATGGAAACATAATTTTGTTTCCATTATCTCTATGTTATTGTGGTTATATTTTTTTTATTTAAGAGAAGAATCTCTAATAAAAGCGCAGTTACAATCGCACCTGCAACAAGTGCAATAATAAATCCCCACCAATTTTCCATGATGAAAATAACAAAGATTCCTCCATGAGGTGCGGCTAGTGATGTTTCAAAAAATCCGATAAGTGCACCAGCAATTGCACTCCCTGCAATAATCGCAGGAAGAACCGCTTTAGGTTCTGCATGAGCAAACGGAATGGCTCCTTCAGTTACGAAAGTAGCTCCCATCATCCAATTAGATTTTCCAAGTTTGATTTGTTCTTCAGTAAATCTTTTCTTAAATATGAGTGTTGCTAATGCTATTCCCAAAGGAGGTGTCATACCCCCTGCCATGACGGCAGCCATTAAAATTGAAGAGACACCACCAGTAATCGATGCAACTCCAAATAAATAAGCAATTTTATTGATTGGGCCACCCATATCAATGGCCATCATACCTCCTGCAATGAAACAAATAATAATTGCTAGAGGTCCAGTTAAACCATCGAAAAAGCCTTGTAAACCATTTGATATTGGCCCTATGATAATATTCACACCTAACATCGAA
>CAZVDQ010000026.1:0-21811 GCA_964625435.1 uncultured Mariniplasma sp. | reverse complement strand
AGAAATTATGAAGCAAACAGAACTATGGAAAAATGGTATTGTTTATCAAATCTATCCACGAAGTTTCATGGATAGTAACAATGATGGAATTGGTGATTTACAAGGAATTATTTCCAAACTTGATTATCTTAAGAACTTAGGAGTAGATATCATTTGGCTATCTCCTGTTTATTGTTCTCCAAATGACGATAATGGATATGATATTAGTGATTATATGAACATTAATCCCGAATATGGCACGATGAAAGATATGGATGAACTTATTGAAAAAGCAAAAGAAAAAGGTTTGCGGATTTTAATGGATTTAGTAATCAATCACACATCTGATGAACACGCTTGGTTTAAAGAAAGTATGAATCCTGAAAGTCCATATCGAGATTATTATATTTGGAGAGATAAACCGAATAACTGGACTGGTTTTTTTAGTGGGACCACATGGGAGAAAGTAGGAGATAGTTACTATCTTCATCTATTCAGTAAGAAGCAACCAGACCTCAATTGGAAAAATCCAAAAGTCATGGAAGAAATCCAGAAGGTAATGCATTATTGGTTACAAAAAGGTATTTATGGATTTAGATGTGATGTGATTAATGTTATCTATAAAACATCGTTAGATAACGGAAAGAAAAAAATTGTTTTAACAGGCAAAGAACATTATCATTCACAAGAAGGATGTCATCAAATATTAAAGACATTAAGAAAAGAAGTCCTAGATAAGTATGATGCATTTACTGTTGGTGAAACAGTGATGGTAACAACCGAACAGGCTAATGATTTAATTCTTCCAGAAAGAAAAGAATTGAATATGGTTTTTGCTTTTGAACATATGGAAGTAGATCAAATAAATAATAAATGGTTTAAAACAAAATTTAAGCCAAATAAATGGATGAAGGTAGTTTCAAAATGGCAGCAAGAAGCTTACTGGAATGCGAACTATCTAGGAAATCACGATCAGCCGAGATCTGTTTCTAGATTTGGTGATGATCAAAAATATCGCATTGAAAGTGCAAAAATGTTAGCAACCTTAAATCTCACATTAAAAGGAACACCATATATTTTTGAGGGTGAAGAAATAGGAATGACGAATGGTGATTTCACTTCAATTGACGAGCTCAAAGATATTGAATCTCATCGAATAAATGCACTAGCGAAAAAACTATTATTTCCGAAAAAAATTAGATATAAAATGATCATGAAAACGTCGAGAGATAATGCAAGAACACCCATGCAGTGGAATAAAGATGGTGGATTCACAAAAGGAACACCTTGGTTGAAAATTAATTCAAATACGAAAACAATAAATATTGAAGAAAGTTTGAGTAATCCACATTCTATTTACAAACATTATCAAAGATTAATCGAAATTAGAAAAAATAATAAAGCACTTATAAATGGCTCATTTAAGCCATTATACACAAATAAGAACATTTTCATTTTTTCAAGGGACACGGAAAAAGAATCATTTATTACAGTTTCAAATATGAGTAATAAGACAAAAAACATACCAATTAATTTCGAAGGAAATATTGTTTTATCAAACTACAATAGAACACAAGTAGATGATCGAAAATTGAAGCCTTATGAGTCTATTTTGATTCGAAAGAAGGTAATCCAATGATTACATTTAACTCGCCTTATTTTAAACTTGAAACCAAAGATCTTAATTACGTTATTGAAGTGTTAGCCACGGGTCAAATTGAACACTTATATTTAGGTAAAAAACTAAATGATACAAACTATGATGCACTTAAAACAAAGCTTAACGCAAGCGCAGGATCTACCATCGATTATGTATCTGGTGATGATAAAACTTCATTAGATCTTTTAACTTTGGAATATTCTGGTATTGGTAAGGGTGATTATAGGTTAACCCCACTAGAAGTGAAAATGCCAGATGGTAGTTACGTAACAGATTTTGTTTATGAATCACATGAAATCAAAGATGGAATCATAGAAAATAAAGAACTTCCTCAAGCTAAAACTAATGATAAAAAAGTAAAAAGCTTAGTGATTAAGATGAAAGATAGAAAGTTTAATATTGAACTAGATTTAATCTATAGTGTCTTTTTTGATTCAAATGTATTTACTAGAAAAGTTATCATTCACAACAATGAAAAACAAGAATTAAATATAAGAAAAATTATGAGTATGATGATTGATTTATCAGAATCAGATTATAATCTAATCACCTTTGATGGAGGTTGGATTAAAGAGACTCATAAGCATATCAGACCTTTAACATATGGGACCTATATTAACGATTCAACAACTGGAAACAGCAGTAATAGACATAATCCAGGAATCATTTTAGCGAAGAAGACAACCCATGAAGACTATGGTGTTTGTATAGGAATTAATCTAGTATATAGCGGAAATCATTATGAGGCCGTACAAATATCAAACCATGGATTATTGCGTGTAATGACGGGAATTAATCCTCATTGTTTTGAATGGCCACTTAAAAAGGGTGAGTCTTTTGAAACTCCTGAAGCTGTATTGACTTATTCAGATCAGGGACTTAATAAGTTAAGTCAATCATTTCATGACTTCATTAATCACCATATAACACCTAGGCAATTCCAAGAAACTAAAAGACTAGTTGCACTTAATAGTTGGGAAGCGTTCTTTTTCAAATATAACCATAAGAAACTCAAAGGGCTTGCGAATCAAGCGAGTCATCTTGGGGTTGAACTTTTTGTATTAGACGATGGTTGGTTTGGCACAAGAAACGATGATACTCAAGGTCTTGGAGACTATGATGTTAATTATAAGAAACTACCGAAAGGTTTAAATGGAATTGCTGATTATGTTCATAAATTAGGCATGAAATTTGGGCTATGGTTTGAGCCAGAAATGGTGAACCCAGAAAGTAAACTATTTAGATCTCATCCTGAATATGCGATTCAAATTGAGGGGAGAATACCATCCGTAGGTAGAAATCAACTTGTTCTAGATTTATGTAATCATAAAGTCAGAGACTATATAGTTGAACAAATATCTTTGATACTAGAAACTACCGAAATTGATTATATCAAATGGGATATGAATCGTCATATAGCCGATATGTATTCATCTTATGTTGAAGATCAAGGAATGTTTTTTCATAGCTATATCCTTGGACTCTATGACATTTTGAACCGGATCACAACCAAGTATCCACAAGTAATCATTGAATCGTGTTCAAGTGGTGGAAATAGATATGATTTGGGAATGT
This sequence comes from uncultured Mariniplasma sp., assembly GCA_964625435.1. Taxonomy (GTDB): domain Bacteria; phylum Bacillota_I; class Bacilli_A; order Acholeplasmatales; family Acholeplasmataceae; genus Peloplasma. The sequence continues at coordinate 18,597 of CAZVDQ010000026.1, read as the reverse complement.
TAACCTATAGTCCACAAATTTGGGCTTCTGATAACACAGATCCTATCGAAAGATTAAAAATTCAACAAGGATTAAGTTATCTTTATCCCCAATCAACAATCAGTGCACATGTTTCTATGGCTCCACACACACAGACATTAAGAAAAACACCTTTATCAACCAGATTCAATGTTGCTAGTTTTGGTATTTTAGGCTATGAACTGGATTTGAAGTTTGTTACGCCCATAGAAAAAAAGGAAATTAAAAAGCAAATTGAATTATATAAAGCATATCGACATGTATTTCAGTATGGGAAATTTTATAGATTTAATTCAGCAGATTCAAACCATCAAAAATGGCAAGTGAGTCATGATGATATACATATTTTAGGTAATTATCAATCTTTATCACATTCGAGTCCTGATTTTGAAGTTATCCATATGAAAGAATTAGATGAAAATACTAATTATCAAATTCATTCTGTACAACAGACAATGTCCATAAAAAGGTTTGGACACTTGATTAGTTACGCACTACCAATTAAGTTAAATGTTGATGGCATGCTGATGAAATATATTTCAAGACATAAACAGCTTGATAATGCTACCGAATCCTTTGAAGCAAGTGGCAGGTTACTTAATGCAGGATTCAAACCTAAACAACAATTCATGGGAACAGGATATAGCGATCAAGTCAGGTTATTAGGTGATTATGGGTCACAAATATATATTGCAGAAAAAAAGAAAAATGAGGTGTTATCGTGAGAGAACAGGTTCCAATTAATTTTAACTGGTACTTTGCTCCATATGAGGATAGTCATCAAGATAAAAGAGACATTGATAGTTTTCAGAAGATAAATCTTCCTCATAGTGCGGTGGAGACACCTTATAATCATTTCAATGAAAGAATGCTTGAAACAACTTCAAGTTATGTTTATTTTCTTGAAGTTAAAAACAAATGGAAAGATAAGCTCTTAAAACTTCAATTTGAAGGTGTTGCTCATCAAGCAAAGATTTATGTCAATAATCAGTATGTGGGTGACCATAGAGGTGGATATACACCTTTTGAGATTGATATTACTGAAAAAGTAATCTATGGTGAAAAGAATGAAATTTGGATTATGGTCGACAGTAAAGAAGATCCCTCAATTCCTCCTTTTGGTGGTGTTGTTGATTTTTTGGGATACAGTGGAATATATCGTGAGGTTTCTTTGTTGGTTGTTGAGAAACAATTCATCAAATATGCATTCATTAAAACCGATGGTAGCAAGAAAATTCAATGTGATATTGGTCTTTCGCAAAGTAATGGAGAAGTAGAAGTTACAATTTTAAAAGCAAATGAAAAGATTGTATCAATGAAAAGTGCAAAAGTCATGAATCAATCTGTTGATATAAACATCAATATTGAAAGACCTGTTTTATGGGATTTAGAAACACATTATCTATATGAGGCAGTAATCATCTATAGTATTAATGATCAAGTTGTTGATGAAATTACTGAAAGATTTGGGATTAGAAGTGCTGAATTTAAGGAAGACGGTTTCTATTTAAATGGTGAAAAGATTAAATTATTAGGATTAAATCGTCATCAAAGCTATCCATATGTTGGCTATGCAATGCCAAAAAGTGCACAATATGAAGATGCTGAGATTCTTAAATATCAATTAGGTCTCAATCTTGTAAGAACTTCTCATTATCCACAATCTAAGCATTTCTTAAATAGATGTGATGAAATTGGGTTATTAGTTTTTGAAGAAATTCCTGGATGGCAACATATAGGAAATGAGCAATGGCAGGAGTTAAGTTGTCAAAATGTTCGAGAAATGATTTTAAGAGATCGAAATCACCCATCAATTATTTTGTGGGGTGTTCGTATCAATGAATCACCTGATCATCATGATTTTTATTTCAAAACGAATAATATAGCGAGAGCATTAGATCCAACAAGACAAACAGCTGGAGTTAGAAATATACAAGATAGTGAATTTTTAGAAGATGTTTATACTTATAATGATTTTTCCCATCGTGGTTTAAATAAGGGGTTAGAAAATAAGGATAAAATCACTAAGAAAGTTCCATATCTTGTTTCTGAATATAACGGTCACATGTTTCCAACTAAAAGATATGATGATGAAATACATCGTCTAGATCATACGTTAAGACATTTGAATGTCATTAATGACATGATGAATCCAAATAATCATATTAGTGGATCCATTGGGTGGTGCATGGCTGATTACAATACGCATCAAGAATTTGGAAGTGGAGATCGAGTTTGTTATCATGGGATTTTAGATATGTTTAGAATTCCTAAGTTAGCAAGTTATGCGTATTCATCTCAAAATGAACAAAAGCCAGTTTTAGAAATTTCATCGACGATGAATATAGGAGATCACGCTGCAGGTGAACTTGCTTCTGTTCATGTGTTAACCAATATGGATCATATTAAACTCTATAAAAATGATCAATATGTTGGAACTTTTTATCCAGATGGAAATGAATATCCAAATTTGAAGCATCCACCAGTAATAATTGATGATTTTATCGGCGAAACATTAAAAGAAAATGAAAAGATGAGTCATAGGGATGCTGAATTGACTAAAAAGATTTTAAAAGCTGTTGGTAAATATGGGAATCATTTACCACTGAGATATAAACTACGTATTTTATATTTGCTTAAGAAATATAAAATGACCTACGATCAAGGTGTGATGATGTTTTACAAGTATATAGGTGGTTGGGGATCTCAAAAGATGAGTTACCGGTTTGAAGGATACCAAAATCAGCAATTAATGAAAACTACATATAAAGAAAATAATGAAATGTTTGAGTATGTTCTAGACGTGAAAAAAAGAGAATTGAAGATTGAAGATACTTATGATGTAGCGCGATGTACGATTTCAAAAGTCAATCAAGCTGAGGAATTGGTTCATTATAGCTTTGATCCAGTTCAGATTTCAGTTACAGGAGCACTAGAACTCATTGGACCAAAACTTATCAGTTTACAAGGCGGAGTAATTGGTTTTTGGGTAAAAACAAAATCAAAGGGAAAAGGAAAGATTGAAATCACCATTAATGAACAAACAATCATTAAGGAAGTGGTTGTATCATGAAACTAACTTTTGAGGATAAAGTAGCACTTTTAGATGGTAAGGATGTTTGGCATACAAAGGTTTTTGAAGGATTACCATCGATTATGATGACAGATGGTCCTCATGGACTGAGAAAACAAATAGAATCTACTGATACAATTGGTATTTCAGGCAGTGTAGAAGCTACCGCTTTTCCTACGGCAAGTTTAACCGCTTGCAGTTTCGATCGTGAGTTAATAGCAACAATGGCTGAATTAATTGCTATTGAAGCTAAAGCAAATGAAGTAAATATGGTTTTAGGACCAGGTATTAATATGAAGAGGAGTCCGCTTTGTGGGCGTAATTTTGAATATTTTTCTGAAGATCCATTTTTGGCTGGAGAGTTAGCCGCAACTTATGTACGTGCAATGGAAGATCAAGGCATAGGGACCTCAGTTAAACATTTTTTATGTAATAACCAAGAAAAAAATAGATTCACTATTGATGCTATTGTTGATGAAAGAGCACTCAGAGAAATATATATAAAAGCTTTTAAGAGAGTTGTTCAAGAAAAACCTGGTAGTATAATGGTTAGTTATAATAAAGTTAATGGATATTATGCATCTGAAAGTCCAATTCTTTCAACTATTTTAAGAAATGAGTGGGGTTATGACAGTGTTGTCATATCCGATTGGGGAGCAATAAATGATCGTGAAAAAAGTATAAAAGCAACGTGTGATTTAGAGATGCCCTCAAGTATGGGGTATCATACAGAAAAGGTGATTCAAGCAGCTTTACTGGATGATGATTTAAATAAAGCAGTAGAAAAATCTGCTGAAAGAATAATCAATTTAGTTGATCGCTATCATCAAAGTTTTCATACATCCTTTAGTTCACGAGAACATCATAATGCAGCAAGAATTATTGCAAGAGAATCGATGGTATTATTGAAAAACGATAACATTTTACCTTTGAACAAAGATAAGAAAGTATTGATTGTTGGTGGATTTATTGAAGATATGAGATATCAAGGTGGAGGAAGTTCACACATCAATCCAACGCATCTTGATCAAATCAAAGATATTTATCAAGCTTATTCTGAGCATATTGTGGTTTCAAAGGGATATGGTTTGATTGAATCTGATGAGGATTCAAAGTATCTTAACGAAGTATGTGAACTTGCCAAAAATGTTGATCAAGTTGTCGTTATTGTTGGTCTTCCTGATTCACATGAAACGGAAGGGTTTGATAGAAAGACGCTTAATCTACCAAAAAATCAAACCAATTTAATAGATAGAATTACTGAAATTACCGCAGAGGTAGTTGTTGTAGGTATTGCAGGGTCAGTCATCAATCTTGATTTTGAACCTAAAATCAAAGGACTCTTAATGGCTTATTTGGGCGGACAAGCATCAGCTGCAGCAATTATGGATTTACTCTTTGGTATGGAAAATCCATCAGGACGACTTGCCGAAACCTTCATAGATGATATCAAAGATTGTAATGTTCAACTCACGGATGATAATCACGCTGTTTATTATGATGAATCCATCTTTATAGGATATCGCTATTATCAATCTTATAATAAGAAGATTCATTATCCATTTGGATATGGTTTAAGCTATACGAACTTTGAATATTCAAATATGAGTATTCAAGAAGCAAATCACGAATACATCATCTTTATGGATATTAAGAATATTGGAAAAATGCATGGAAAAGAAGTTGTTCAAATATATATTGAAAATAATAAATCATCAGTTTATAAAGCAAAACGAGAATTAAAAGGCTTTGAAAAAGTCTATATTGATCCAGATCAAGTTGTTAATGTCATGATTAGACTACCAAAAGATGAATTTAAATTTTATGATATCAAACAAAGAAAATGGATTGTTGAAAAAGGTGATTATCGAATTTTGATTTCGAAGAATGTTAACGATGTCATTCAAGCTTTTGATATTCATTTAGATGGAGAAGAAGTTAAACCTCAAAAACTCAGTTATCAAAAAGAAGATTATGACACAAAAGATTTCATTAATATCTATCAAAAAGAATTACCTAAAAAGCATATTAAGCCAAGACGACCATTTACATTATCATCTACACTTGATGATGTGAGATCAACATTATTAGGTAAAATAGTTACTTCATACATCATCAAAGAAGGTATGAAAACAACTGAACAGATGAACGAAGAATGGATGAAAGAAATAGCAAGGTCAACCCTGAAAGAAACACCGATTCGAATGTTATCATTATTTAGTGCAGGAAAATTTCCGCTACCCTTAGCTGAGGGAATAGTAGATATGATTAATTTAAGATTTTTAAAAGGCTTAAAAAAAATAAGAAAAAATGCTAAGGAGAAAGCTCAATGAATGGACAGTTAAAAGTCAGTAATCGCACGAAGTATTCTTATGCGATGAGTGGTATTGGTCGTGACATGATGTATGCATTATATAGTACATACTTAATTGTATTTTTTACAGATGCATTGGGTTTACCCAATTGGCAACTTATTGCGGTAGGTACAGTTATCGCTCTTGCTAGAGTTTGGGATGCCATTAATGATCCCATTATGGGAATCTTTATTGATAATACAAGAACTAGATTCGGTAAATTCAAACCGTGGATTCTATCTGGAGCATTATCAAGTGCAGTCGTTTTTTTCCTTTTATTTCAAGACTTTAATTTAACGGGAACTGCATTTGTTGCAGTCTTCGCAATCTTATATATATTGTCAGGAATGACATTTACGATGAACGATATTTCTTATTGGTCAATGTATCCCTCATTTACTACAGATCCTAAGGAAAGAGAGAAAATTGGAGCATTGGCTAGAATCTTTGCTAGTTTAGGTATGTTTATCGTGATTGCACTAGTCCCCATTATTTATCAGAATTATAGCGGAGGACCAAAACAAGCATTCTCAATGATTGCACTAGTCATCTGTTCTGTATTTGTTTTATCCCAGATTGCATTATTTATTGGTGTTAAAGAAGAACCCAATTTAATAACAACTGTTAAACAAGAAAAAACCAAGTTTAAAGATATTCTTAAAATCATCTTCAAAAATGATCAATTAGTTGTTATTATTGTTGCTATCTTCTTATTTAATGCAGGTTATTTTATTACAACATCATTAGGAATCTATTTTTTCAATTATGATTTTAATAAATATGGCGGATTTGAATTTACAATGTTTTCAGCGATACTTGCCGTATCTCAGTTAACAGCACTTGCATTATTTCCTGTACTTGTCAAAAAGATTACAAGAAAGCAGTTATTTACGATTGCTATTGGAATGATTACTGTTGGATATGCAATATTTATGAGCGTAGGTTATATTTTACCAATGAATATGCTTGTCATCGGTTTAGCTGGTCTATTGATATTTAGTGGTCAAGGATTCATTCAAGTCATTGTCTTAGTCATGTTGGCTGATACGATTGAGTATGGACAATGGAAACTTGGAACTAGAAATGGTAGTATTGTCTTTGCAATTAATCCATTTGTAACAAAATTAGCAACAGCTGTTCAGACGTTTGTTGTTACAGTTACACTAGCCTTATCTGGACTTAATGAAAATGTCATTCAACCGGTTGCAGAGGCAAAAGATCTAAATCCCGGAATGACCAATGAAGATGTTAGAGCACTAATTGCATCTAATGTGACAGATAAAATGCTTCTTGGATTAAGAACTTCAATGATCATTATTCCATTGCTGCTTATTATAATTTCCTATGTAATCTATCGTTGGAAGTATAAAATTGACACAAAATTTTATAGTCAGATTACAGCTGATCTCACAGAAAGAATACTTAAAGAGAGCGAAAATATGTAATAAAAAGGGTGTTCATGGACACCCTATTTTTTTGATTTTCTTGAATGCTTGATAGTAATCAATTCATCCTTTGTAAAGATATATTTCTTATGACAGAAATGGCACTCAATTTCAGCTTGACCATCTTCATGAATTAAACTGTTCAAAGTTTCTTCATCTAACGCAGAAAGCGACTTACTAAAGCCGTGTTTTGAACAGTGACAAGCATACTTAATGGGTTGTTTTTTTAATATCTGTTCTGTATTATTTGCTAGCAAACTTAATATCTGTTCTGGTGACTTTCCTTCGTGAATTAAGGCTGACATCGGTGGGATTGATGCGATTAAATTTTCGAGATGTGAAATTGTTTCTTCAGTAACATTTGGCATGGTCTGCAGGATATAACCACCACTTGATAAAACAGAATAATCGGTATTTACCAACACGCCCAATCCTACGGATGATGGTGTTTGTTCAGATAGTGCAAAATAGTAAGTAAAGTCATCTCCTATTTCACTTGTTTGAAGTTCAGATGACGATGTAAAAAAATCTTTCATTCCTAAATCCTTTGTTACGTAGAGAACTCCTTTACCTATAGCAGCACCAACATTTAGTTTCCCTTTTTTAGGACCACTTTCATATTGAAGATACACATGACTATTAGCAAGTTCACCACGTACTTCACCTTTTGTGTTTGCTTCAACAAGCATTGAACCTATGGGACCATCACCTTTGATTCGTAAAGTGATACGCTCTTTTTCTTTATACATTAAGCCCATCATTGCTGATACGGTTAAAAAACGTCCTAGAGCTGCTGTTGCAGTTGGCCATGTATCGTGTATTTTTCTCGCTTCATCAACGAGATGTGTAGAAGATGCAACATAGATTCTAACTGTTTGTTCATACGCGTATGCTATCAAAGCATAATCTTTCATATTATCAGTCCTTACCAGTCATATTGTAGCATAATAAAATAAATCTTTAAATGAGATTGCTGATGTTCGTTGTAATCTGTATATAAAAATAAGTTTTAATTGATGTTTAACTTGATATCTATGAATTAAATGTTTATACTAGTCTTGCATGTTGTTATTTTTATAACAATCTTAAAAATAGGTGATTTGATGTCGTTTAAAATTGGTAATTTAGAAATAGAAAACAAAATCATTTTAGCACCCATGGCTGGAGTATCAAATAGCCCTTTTCGTGTTTTATCAAGAAAATTTGGAGCTGGCTTGGTTTTTGCTGAAATGGTGTCAGACAAAGGATTGCTTTATAAGAATGAAAGAACGATGAACTTACTCTATATGACTGAAATAGAAAGACCGATGGCTCAACAAATTTTCGGATCAGATCTTAAATCAATGGTTGAAGCAGCAATGTATATAGACAAAAACAGTAACGCGGATATTATTGATATCAATATGGGATGTCCGGTTCCTAAAGTTGCAATTAAATCACAAGCTGGAGCATCTCTCATGAAAAATCCCGACTTAATTGAAGAGATTGTCTCATCAATTGTCAAGAAAGTCAGCAAACCTGTAACTGTAAAAATTAGAAGTGGATGGGATGTCAATTCCATCAACGCTGTTGAAGTAGCAAAGAGAATTGAAAAGGCTGGAGCAAGTGCGATTACTGTGCATGCAAGAACACGTGCACAAGGATATAGTGGAAGTGCAGATTTAGATATCATTAAAGCAGTTAAAGAAAATGTTAAGATTCCCGTTATAGGTAATGGTGATGTGATTGACGGCCCTAGTGCCAAATATATGCTTGATTATACAGGGTGTGATGCAGTTATGATTGGTAGAGCATCACTTGGAAATCCATGGATATTTAGAGAAATTGATGCATATCTCAAAGATGGTACAATTTTAGATAGACCAACACATGATGAAATTAAAGAAATGATGATTCATCATCTAGAAGAACTATGTGCACTTAAGGGTGAAAAAGTTGCTGTTCTAGAGATGAGAAGTCATGGACCTTGGTATTTGAAAGGGATTGAGCACGCGAGTACTTTAAGAAAACAACTTTCCCAAGCAAAGACTAAAGATGAAGTTATTCAAAGGATCAATGCATTTTTTGATAAATAGTTTATAATGATTTTGACGGAAGAGTATCGAAGTGGTCATAACGAGCTGCACTCGAAATGCAGTCATCCGCAAGGGTGCATGGGTTCGAATCCCATCTCTTCCGCCATGTTTATAAATTAAATATTCTTTCATCAAAAAGTGAAAACATAAGTATAGACAAATAGATGAAAGGAGTATTTTGACGGTAAGAAAGTTGCTATCAAATATAATAAAATATGAATAGAATTGAAAATGCAGAGATAGCTGTATTATGTCTTGTTACCAATGGGAACAAGATTCTTTTACAAAATAGAGTGAATAATAATTGGGAAGGGTATACTTTACCTGGCGGTCATTTAGAACGAGAAGAATCTGTAGTAGATGCAGTTATTAGAGAAGTAAAGGAAGAAACAGGATTAGATATAATCAAGCCCAAATTATGTGGTATTAAACAATTTCCAATTGAAGAGGGCAGATATTTTGTATTTTTATTTAAGACCGATAATTTCAGTGGTATTCTTCAATCTTCAGATGAAGGTAAGGTTGAGTGGATAGAACGCTCAAAATTAGAACAATATAATTTAGTCGAGGATTTTCATGAATTATTATCTGTATTTGAAGATGATAATTTAACTGAATTTAAGTATGAAAAAAATGCATCAAACTGGAATGTTGTATTAAAGTGAAATACCGGTAATTATTAATTTTCAGTACTACCTGTTTGAAGTTACTTTGCATGAACATTAAGGTGAGTCAATGAATCGAGACAGAGAGTTTGTTTATACACACAAGAATATCACAGTTAGAAAACGGCAAAACAATGATTATGAGTCGTTTGTTTTGGGATATGATAAACAGATGCCTAGTCAAAGAAAATATGACAAAGGACATAGAGATATGAGCTTTGTTACGAGAGACTGGTATTATGAGCGACTAAAATTATGGGATTCGTTAGCCGAAACAGATGTTGCATACTTATTTGGCATCTTTAAACACTCTGATGGAAAAATGGTTGGATATTGTGATTTAGCAACGCAGAATCGTGAGAATTATCAAATTGGAGTCATTGGATATACGATATTTAACTCTCATTGGAAAAATGGATATGCAAAAGAAGCAATCGAAGCAATGACAGATATCGGATTTAGTCACTTAGGTTATCGTTATTTAGAAGCTCATATTCATTTAGATAATCATGCATCAAACCATACCATTTTAAGTGCCGGTTTTAAATATGAAGGTACCAGAGAAAAATATAGTCAAGAAGAAGAAAAATGGATTGATCACGAGGTTTACACTTTATACAATCCAAAAAACAATTGATTACAGGGGATTAAGATGAGAGTTATTGAAGATTTTGATTCAAATAATTATGAGATGTGTAAGGGATTATTTTACCGAATTGCTATTCGTGCAATCATCATAAAAAATAAAAAACTTGCATTAATCCGAAGTAATAAGTTTGAAGAGTTTAAGTTTCCTGGCGGTGGACAAGAAGAAGGGGAATCCGATCTTCAGACACTCATCAGAGAAACAATGGAAGAAACGGGGTTATCGGTAAACCCTGATTCGGTTTTATCATATGGTATGGCGAAAGAAAAAAGAAGATCTATTTTGAATCCAGATGATTTTTTCATCATGGAATCACGCTATTATTTATGTGATGTTGAAGATGAAATAAAGTCTATAAACCTCGATGATTACGAATACGATTACGGGTATCATCTTCATTTTGTAACTATAGATGAAGCGATTCAGGCAAATAAAAAGGCAGCTAAGAAACACCAAGATGTTGCAACGTGGATTAATAGAGAACTTGCAGTACTCATTGATATTAAAAATCACTTAAATTTATAAGGAGAATGTATGAGAGTATTTGAATCTTATTTGAGTTTCATAAAAAAACATGAATCTCATCCATTTGAATATCTTAATCACCAGATGACATATCGGTTATTAGGTAAAGGTGATCGAGTCATACTCATCCTTATGGGGAGTAGTATGTTTCCAACTGAATCTTACTTCAAGATTATAGAACCTTTGGCTGAATCACATCGTATTCTAACGATCAATTATCCACATGAAATACAGACAATTGTTGAATTAACAGAACTTGTCAAAGGATTAATAGATTTCTTATCCATCCCACGATTAACAATATTTGGAGCGAGTCATGGAGGAAGTTTTGCTCAAGCATTTGCATATGAATATCCAAAGGTTGTCGAATCGTTAATTCTATACAATACACTCACCAACACAACACATATGAATGTAGGATCCAATCAAATGATAAGTGATGTATTAGCAGTAGTTGAAGAATTAGAAAAGTTAAGAAAAGTAATGCCCTTAGATTCTGTCAAAGGTGTATTTCTTGAACAGGTTGAACAAGCTATTAAAGATGAATCAGAGATTGATTTGTTTGAATATATGATATCAAAATATACAGAACAAGATGAACAACTTCAAATGAGGCTCATCAAAAGTTTCTTAAAAACCTATGTTTTTGAAAAAGATGACTTTGAATATCTGAACCATAAAGTACTTATTCTATATGGCCATGATAATGATCCTTTTGGAGGAACTGATCTCATTGAAACCTTGGTTGAATTATTTGGGAACCCAAAGTTAGAATTTATTGATAGTGATCGCTTCAGTTTGATTGTTAATGCTGAAGAACTTGTCGAAAAAGTTGAAACCTTTATAAATGAAAAACCGCTTAATTAAGCGGTTTTATTCTTGATGATGTAATCTTTATAGATTGTTGTTTGCTCAGGAGTTAATATTGCTTTGACATAAGTTCCGTCTGCATCATATCTTGTTTCAAGTATTGTATTTCTTTCTTTAATGTGTGAATAGATTTGACCTTGATCGAATGGAATTTTAAGAATTTGAATTCGACTCTCTTTATATAAGTGTCCATAGATGGTATCAACTAAAACATCAATATTTTCTTTGGTTCTGTTAGATACAAAGATGAAATCTTCATGTATAGGGGGTGTTGAATATGCGATTTCTTTTTTTGTTAAAACAAGTAAGCGTTCAATTTGATCTGCTTCAATCTCCTGAAGGACTTCTTTTGTTGTATCGATTTGATGATGATTAAAGTAAGCACCATCAACGACATGAAGTAGCAAATCTGCATGAACAACATCGCTTAATGTTGATTCAAATGAACGTATTAATTCATGTGGCAATTTGTTTATAAAACCAACAGTATCAATTAAGATAAACGGTGGATAATTTTCTTTTTGTAATCGTTTAGCCTTTGTATCAAGTGTTGCGAATAACATGTCTTTTTCCAAAACTGGTTCAGAGTCATTATGTAAGTAGCTACTTAAGCTATTCATAAGTGATGACTTACCAGCATTTGTATATCCAACTAAAGCAACTACAGGAATTTGAGATTTAATACGTTGTTTTCTTGAAAGTTGTTTTTCTGCTTTAATTTTTGTTAATTCATGTTTGATGACTGAAATTTCATTCATTAAGCGTCTTCTATCGAGTTCCAGTTTTGTTTCACCGGGGCCTTTAGCGTTGTAAGATCCACCACCTTGTCTAGATAATGAATTTCTCATCCCAATTAATCTAGGAAGCAAATACATTTTTTGAGCTAGTGATACTTCAAGGACGGCTTCTTTACTTTGAGCTCTTTCAGCAAATATTGAAAGAATCAAAAAACTTCTATCAATTACTTGAACTTCAAGTTCTTTTTCTAAATTTTTAAGTTGAGCTGGCGATAGGGTATCATCAAAAATAACGATATCAATATCGAGCACTTCAACCATTTTTTTAATTTCAGCAACTTTCCCACTACCAATATAATACTTGGGTGTAATCGATTTTGCGTTTTGAATAACCATTTCTTTGGTTTTTATTTGGAGTGCAAGTGCGAGATGTTCTAATTCGTTGAGCGAAAGTTGTGTTTCTTCTGTAGATTCTTTATAACTAAGACCTACTAGTAATGCCTGATCCATATATACCTCATTCTCTATCGTTTGATAGGCAATACTCCTTTGTCAGAAAATGCTTGTTTAAGACAAGACTAACAATAGTGAGTAGTCAATACATAAAATATCTATGTTTTCTAATTGTCTTAAAAAAATTAAGACCTTTGTGCGCACACAAGGATCTTTGTATCATGACTAAATTGAATTTGGCCAAATGCAAATGTTTTTTACCTCGTATGGTTAGTAACTTAAGGTTACTCTATTGAATTCAGGTGTATTAATATACATGACTTGACCTCCCTTTTTGATTCATCAATCAAGCATATGAATGGTGAACCATTGCTACCATTATTATAGACTTTAATCAGATAAAATACAATAGAACTTTCCATTGTTGGCTTTATTTTCAAATATATTGAATATGAGTACTTAAAAGAAATCTTTTAAAACACCACTGTTAAATAGCATTTAGTATATGATTGAATATTTGACTTGTGATATAATAGGATTAGTTAAAAAGGAGCGCGATGGTATGTTATTTGGTATCCCTATTTGGAAAATTATAGTTGATGTTTATTTTGTATGGGTATTAGTCTTTTTTCTTGTCAAATTCATCGTAGGCAATAAAAGAATGCTAAGTATAGCAATCTCATTTTTGTTAGTTTATATTTTTGCTTATATCGCCAATTATTTTGACTTTTTAATCAGTGGTCCAATATTAGCTTATCTTTCACAATGGTTACCTGTATTAATGATTGTTATTATGGCTCCAGACATCAGAAGATCTTTAGAAATCGTCTGGAAAGCAGATACAAGAAACGATATGTTAGTCATGGGTAGCGAAAAAACCAAACAGTGCATAATTGAAGCTGCAGTATTTCTTGCTAGTCAACAAATTGGTGCTTTAATTACGATTGAAAAGCATAACACATTAGATCAATATGCTGAAAGAGCAATTATGATGAATAGTGAAGTTTCAAAAGAAGTATTGATTAACATTTTCACACCGAATACACCACTACATGACGGCGCAGTCATCATTCGAGGAGATAGCATTTTATGTGCAGGAGCTTATTTCGTTTTGTCTGATAATCAAAATTTCGATAAGACAATGGGATCTAGACATCGTGCTGGATTGGGAATAAGTGAAATCACAGATAGTATGACGATTATTGTTTCAGAAGAAACAGGGCATATTTCAATTGCAATAGAAGGTATTATGCTTAAGATTAATGATAGGGACAAATTGATGGAATACATCAATATGTTTATGAAGTGAGGATATGAAAATGATCAAAAAAATATTGACATTGATTTTCGAACCAATCAGAGCTTTTTCTAATCGTAACTTTGCCGAAAAGCTTTCAATCTATTATTCAAAAAATAAATGGATAGCATTTGTGCTATCACTTTTAATTACATTAGTTATTTTTACATTAGCTTACGTACTTCCAAATTTATAGAGTGGTGATGATATGCTGCAACATCCGATATACCCATTAATCATAACGTTATTCACCCTGTTCATGGTGATTATACAGAGTATACAAAGTGAAAAGGTTTTGCGAAATCGTTTGATTATCGCGTTTTTTAACATTACCATCGCAGTGATGGTTTTTGTTATTTATCAAACGATGATTATTGGGAATGAGCTTTATGAAAATATCTATATAGGGTTTAACTTCTTTGTTTATCTTGTATTTATTCTGATTTTATATTCAACATTTAAAACAGCAATTCTTAAAGCAAATCATTATCAACTATTTGTAAAGTCGATCAAAAATAGTAGATGGAATGCTTATTATGTTGTTGATGGCAAAGAACGTATTAAAGATATGTCAACAAGTCTTTTAACTGAACTCAATCTTGAGAAAGAAGAAATCATCGGTAAAAAACTATTTAATATTTTTAATAAATCAATCCGTTTTACAAAATTCAATGGACAAGATGTCAACAACAGATCATTAGAAAACTACTTTATTAGTTATAAAGAAAGAGCAAAACAAGGAGACAATGAAGTCCAAGAAATCTCATTCATGAACTTTGATGGAAATCCTGTAATCCTTCATATGGTGATGCAACCAGTATTCGCTTTAGGGCGATATAAAGGAAGAATTTGTGTTGGAGAAAAAAAGACAGACTTCGATTTACTTGCTGTTGAAAAGGAATTAAATGAACGCAGTGGTGAACTTGAAAGTATTAGACATAAATTTATAGCAACACTCGAAATTAGTGAAGAAGGATTGTTTTATATCGATTTAGATGAAAGATCAATTTGGGCAAGTGATGCTTTAGTTAGTATGCTTAAACTTCCTGGAAATACGATGGACCTTACTGACTTCAGAAGACTTATTGAAGCTGAAGATTTGAAGAAGTATTTGGCTTTACTAGGAGATTTAACAATTAATAAAACACACTATTCCACATCTTATAGAATCATGGTTAGTGGTAGATATATGTGGTTTAGAGAAAAGGGTAAGAGACTATTTGAAGATCAGAATAATGCAGTCATTATGGGAACACTTAATCCAATGAAGACTAAGCATTATCTAGCAAGCAATATTGATGAACTCGATAAATTAAAGGACCATAACGAAATGCTTGTTTCGATGAATAAATTATTTAATGATAATCGTTATTTCCAACTGATAGTCATCCGTTTGAAAAATATGCCAAAGATTAATGAAACACATGGTAGAGAAGTTGGGAATATGTTAATGGCTGAATATATTAAAAAGATGAGAACAACTTTCGTTACTGAAAGTGGAGATATATTTAGAGTATCTGGTATTGAATTTGCTGTAACAATGACTGATCCAAGAAAGATGGATATCTTATCAAATGGAATCAAATCAAATCCAACATTCTTAAATCTCGTGATGCAATATGGTTCAATTAGTGTTGAACTCGAAGTCTTCTCGGGAATTGCTGTGGGAGGTTCTGATGCAAGTGAAGAGCACAAGTTATATACATGTGCTGTTCAAGCATTAAAGATTGCTGAAAATCCACAGTTTAGTTCACATAGTTGTTACTATAAGGATATCGTTTCATGAAAAGTGAAATCAGACAACAGATGATTTTAACTAGAAATCAGATGAAATCAAATTTATTAAAAGATAAGAATGATAAAATCATCAAAGCAATCCTAGACGATGATCATTTTCAAAATGCAAAGTGTGTGGGTATTTATTACCCATTAAAAAATGAAGTGAATTTATTACCACTTACTAATGGGAAACAAAGCTTCGCTTTTCCTAGGGTTGAATCTGATGGTATTCATTTCTATTTATTAGATTCAAAAACCTCATTTAAAAAAAGTCGGTTCGGAGTCATGGAACCACAGAATGGAAAACGCTGTGATAAAGATATAGATTATTTGTTAACTCCAGCGTTAGCAATCACTAAGGATAATTATCGTATTGGATTTGGTAAAGGATATTATGATCAATTTTTGTCAAAAACAAGATCCAATCATGTCTTAGGTGTTATCTATGATTTTCAAGAAGTTGAACACTTTAAAAATGAATCACACGATCAAAAACTTGATGGATACTTTAAGGGGTAAAAATGAATACAGCCTTAATCGTTGCTGCAGGTAGTGGCAGCAGAGCACAACTTAATCAATCAAAGATTTTATTTAAGATAAATGAAAAGCCCCTGTTCTTATATAGTGTAGAGACTTTTTTATCCTTAGGGTTTAAAGTTATTTTAGTTGTTTCAAAAAACGATTTTAACGAGGTTCAAAAATATCAAAGTGAAGATGTAAAACTCATGATTGGTGGCAAAACTCGAGGAGAAAGCGTCATGCAAGGATTAAAAGAGGTTGAAACACCCTATGTTTACATCCATGATGCAGCTAGACCTCTGATTTCGAGAAATGCTATTTTAGAGATAGAAAAGGTTTTACAATATCATGATGCTGTTTTGCTTGCAGAGCAGGTGACTAATGCAATCAAATATTTTGAAAATAATGACTTAAAAAGTTTAAATAGAGAACAGTATATCTTAGCTCAGACACCACAAGCATTTTTAACCGAGAAGATTAGATTTGCTTATCAGAGAAGTTATCAATCATATGATGATGATATATCACTTTATCAAGCTTTTTATCCAGAGGAAAACATTCGAGTTGTTATTAATCTTGAATCTAATCTAAAGGTAACCTATTCTCAAGATTTAGAGTATGTTAAACAACGATTAGAAAAGGAGATTCCAATGCGTATCGGACATAGTTTTGATATTCATCAATTAGTTAACGATAGACTACTCATTTTAGGTGGACTACAAATTCCATATGATAAAGGATTATTAGGCCATAGTGATGCGGATGTTTTACTACATGTGATTGCTGAAGCAATGCTTGGAGCGCTTAGCCTTGGAGATCTTGGAACAATCTATCCTGATACTGATCCAGCCAATAAAGATTTAAGTTCGATGAAAATATTAAAAACAGTTTATGATTTGATTAGACAAAAGGGATATGAAATTGGTAATATAGATACGACAGTTTATGCAGAACTACCCAAACTGAACCCACACATCATATCGATTAGACAAAACATTAGTAAATTGTTAGAAATTGATGAGGATCAAATCAGTGTTAAAGCAACGACTTACGAAAAGTTAGATGCTATTGGACAGCAAAAAGCAATTGCTGCTGAGGCTGTTGTCATGTTAAAGAAGGTGAAGAAGTGATTATTGATACAGAATTTGGACAATTTGAACTTATTAAAGACCATAGAGAAGGTTTTGATCTTCTCAAATTTCAAGAAAGATACGTTGATGTAGCTTTTGATAGATATACATATCTCGTCGGAGATATGTCATCTAGCATGTTACGTATAAAGGGTTTTAACTCGGATCCTAAAAGCCCAAACGGCTTTAAAAGAATCCCTGATTATTTAAATGAATCATGTCAAGTGAATTGTGCACATTACGTTTTGAAACGAATTAAGCCAGCTCAAGACAAGATGATTGATATATAAGAAAGACTGGTATATACTTAAGTCGTCAAAGAAAGGTGATATGTGATGGATGATATAAAACAACAAGTCTTGGACTTGATCGAAAAAGTTAGACCCTATTTGGTTAGAGATGGCGGAGATATTGAAGTGATTAATATTGAAGATGGCATCGTATATGTGAAAATGCTTGGTGCATGTGACGGATGTATGGCCTTAGATGTAACCTTAAAACAAGGTATTGAGACCATGTTATTAGAGAATGTACCTGGAGTTATTGCTGTCGTTACTGTAGATTAATTCAAAGAGACCGCTTAATCGTGCGTCTTTTTTGCTTTTAAATAATAATTGGAGAGGTAATTATATGGAAAGAAAAGTAGGTTTAGTTGTTGATTCAACATTCGGACTCGAAGCGAAATATATTAAAGAAAATGGAATTGCAGTAGTTCCATTAAAGGTTATGATTGATGGCAAAGAATTTGTTGATGGTGTGTTTGATCCACAGCTTGTTGTTAAAGCGATGCATGAAAACAAAGATATTAAAACTAGTCAACCCTCACCAGAATTATTTATGAAGGCATTTGAAAATCAACTTAAACTTTATCCTGATGTTTTATGTCTTACACTTTCAAAGACTTTAAGTGGAACAATTAATAGTGCAAATTTAGGTGTAACTTTGGTTGAAAGCGAACATGTACATGTCGTAGATACACAGTCAACAATTAGTGGTAGTGGATATATCGCA
>CAZVDQ010000025.1:0-22311 GCA_964625435.1 uncultured Mariniplasma sp. | reverse complement strand
TTAAAGGGCGCAACACAAATATCAGCGGCAGCAATATAATACGGTATATCCTTGTGAGCAACAGCCCCTGTAAAAATAATCTTTTCTCTTAAACCTAAATCCAGAGCCAATCTCTTTAATTTGTGCTCCAAAAAACCCTCTCCTACAATCATGAACGAGGCGCCCTGATGTTTATGGAGAATTACATTTATCGCTTTGATAAACAAATCAGCATATTGTGCTCCATGAAGTTGGCCTACATATAATACCAGTTCTCCTTTTATATTGTACTTCTCCTTAACCCATTGTCCATCTAAACCTGGCTTAAATGCCTCTAAATCTGCGCCTACCGGAGCATCAAAGATTAACTCTTCCTTTACCCCAAATTTACAAGCTATTTTTTTTAAGCGGCTGCTTGCACAAGAAACAGAATCAG
The DNA here is from genome assembly GCA_964625435.1 of uncultured Mariniplasma sp. Taxonomy (GTDB): domain Bacteria; phylum Bacillota_I; class Bacilli_A; order Acholeplasmatales; family Acholeplasmataceae; genus Peloplasma. The sequence continues at coordinate 21,896 of CAZVDQ010000025.1, read as the reverse complement.
CTAAAACAGGTAGCCATCTCTCTAAAATCTTGAAAGAGATGCCTATAAATCTTGAGTGTGGGCTAGTGCCACAGGATTCATACCATATCTTTTCTTCCCAATCATCCCAATCGTAATGAAGCGGCTTTTTGCTAATATATGCTGCTACTACTATAGGAATTGCTGAATAGTGATGACATTTTTGAAAATGAACAACATCTGCCCATTTGCATAATTCAATAAGTTTTTTTGTGTTTTTTAAAAACAGAGTCGGCGATGGCATTCTATCTAAAGGAATTAATTCTATGGAATCTATCTTTTGGGGCAGATGCTCTTTATCTAATGCTAAAGGAAAATAGCATAGTTTTACCATATGATTTTTTTCTGTAAATTTTTTGGCAATATTTCTAATCCTTACCGTCCATGGCTCGGATTCATCAAATAGATCATGCGGGTGAATCATTAATATATTCATATTATTCATTAAAACAACTCCGATACCAGCCTTGAAACATTATATATGTCCGTAGCTTTTTTCTATTCTCATTCTTTCCCGTCAAGTGTTCTTTTAACAAAAGTTTAAGGTAGCTGGGATTAAACAACCCTTGCTTTTTCAAAAAATCATTATCAAAAAAAACTTCAATTAATTTCAATACTCTACCTTCATGCAGCCAAGGGGCAAAAGGTATAGGAAAACCTCTCTTTGCGCGCGTTATTATCTTTCTTGGCAAAATTTCTGTCATAGTTTTTTTTAATATCTTTTTCTGGTACAAAAATTCAGGTCTTAGGCTTAGAAGAAACTCCGCTAATCGATGATCCAAGTATGGCATTCTTATCTCGAGATTCGCAAGCATGCCGGCTCTATCAGATTTAAACAATACATTATCGCATAAGCTAAGCATGTCTAAATATTGTATCACTTTATTATCAGAATTTAACCTTAAATCTTTAAGCTTCTTAACTAACTGGCTAATCATGCTGCTACTAATCGTATCTTGCTTATTTACATAGTTGCTAAAAAGCCTGCTTTTTTCGCTGTCTGAGAAAGCGCCCATCCACAAAATATGCCTTAAAATAATATCATCAACCTCCGCACCTTTAATAAATTGCTTCAATTTAAAATCGAGACTAAGGTATTTGTTAGAAACCGGCAGCCTATTAATAAAATGCTTACTTATATTCTTTAGAAAATTCGGGAATTTATTGAACAAACCAATATACTTATGAGCGATATAAGTAGGATAACCCATGAGAAGTTCATCACCGCCTTCGCCAGATAAGACAACATTTACATGCTGCCGCGTAAGTTTAGAAAGCATATATGTAGGAAATATTGACAAATCAGCAAAGGGCTCATTAAGAACATTTGTGACATCATAAAAATTATTTACAAAATCATCTACTGTGAATATATAGTTATGGTGTTTTGTGCCGAAATATTTTGACACGCAAATAGCATACTCCGAATCATCAAATGACTTCTCTCCAAAACCCATAGAAAAAGTTGGGAATTTTTGGCCATGAGATTCGCTTAATAAAGCCACTAGTGAGCTAGAATCCATACCCCCACTTAAAAAAACTCCTAAAGGCGCGTCGCCTACAATATGGTCATTGATAGAAACATGGAGTAACTGTTTAAGCCTGCTACTGGCTTCACTAAAAGATATATTATTATCTGTACCGATAGCAGAGAAATCCCAGTAAGGGCAAACCTTGATATTATCGTTTTCATAGATAATGTAATGGGCTGGTTGAAGCTTGAAGACCTCCTTAAAAATGGAATACGGTGAAGGAACATATTCTAATGAAAAATACATTTTAACCGCATATGTATCCAAGACTTTGCTTACAAATGGCAATTTAAACAATGCCTTAACTTCTGATGAAAAAGCAAAAAAACCATCTTTATGGTAATAATACAAGGGCTTTGTTCCAAATCTATCACGTGCTATTAACAGCCTCTTTTTATTCTTGTCCCATAAAACAATGGAAAATTCTCCTTTTATATGCTTAAAGCAATCAACGCCATATTCCTCATAAAGATGGGTTACTGTTTCCGCATTGGAATTATATATCCTGCCGCTAAAAATCACTATTAAATTTTTGTTTTCGTTATGAGCGGATTGAGAGCCCCTATTTAGACCTAACAAAATATGTTCATCGGAATATTTTTTTACTGTATCAGTTCTGTAACAGCACAATGTATTTGACATATTATTTATATACATATTTCTTTCTTCCAGTGTCGCTTCCTTTATACTACAAACTCCAAACATAGTCACACCTTATTAGATATTTGCTGTTTATTTTTATATAAAAGCACGTTGCTCTCTGAGCGCAAAGGAAACTCTTCTAAAAAAACAAAGTTATCCATAATCAACTTCCGATATGAGGGATCATCCTTATAAAGCTCTTCAACGTTATGATCTTCTTCTCTTGCAAATTTTCTACAATCACTTCTTATCTGATTCGAACTGTAATCATCTTCTAAGGCGCGCTCTGTAACAATCAGAAAATCTATATTATCAATCTCATAAGGAAATTCTTTAAAACTAGCCATCCCGAAACCCTTAAATCTTATGTTTCTATTCCTGCCATTAAGATATTCTAAAGACAAACGATAAGAAATGCATTCACTGTTTGAATGATAGCTATCAAACCCATTAAAAGGTGACGTTGCTATATATACCTTGCTGTTGCCTGAACTATCGTTTATTACCTGGGTTATATCTTCAAAAATCTTAGAACTATTTTTTAGCCCTATAAAGGAGACTTTTCTAAACAGGCCAGATGTTAATGGAAGCGCGTCGAAATAAATTACCAGATTAGAGAGGCCTATCAAAATAATAACTGACACCAAAGTTCTTCTGATTAACCTATTGGGTATTTTAAATACACCCAAAGAAGTAAGACAACTAACTTGTGAAAGAACCGGCAAAAAATATCTTGGTTCAACATGCGGAATTAAGGAAAAAATTACATAAGGAGTAATAATTAAAAGAAGTAATACGAAAAAAACGCTACTTGTTTTTTTAATGTTTATAATAAAAATTAATAACGCGCCAATAAACAAAATAGTATAGGGCAAAGAAATATACATCTTTAAAACATTAAAAAAGAAAAAAATCCTATCACTCAACAAGAGGTTTTCTGCTTCATTGCCGATTGAACCAAAAAAATACCTCATATCCAACCTTATATACCAAACAGCTGATATCATAACAGCTATCAAGGCAGTTAAAATAAGATTCTTTAATTGTTTTTTTTCAAACTCTTTTGTGAAAATTAACAATATAGAGAAAAAGAATGCTCCTGCGATATAAGCAGCATATGTCCATTTCGTTAGCATGCCTAAACCCAACACAATACCGAGTAAAACAGAATATTTTCTATTCTTAAAACTTTGAGTACAAACAAAAAAATACAACGCTAGCGCTATCAAAGAAAAAAGCATATATTCCATGTGATCCGTTCTCGCCAAGATAAAAACAGCTGGATATGTTATGGTAATAAACGCGGCTAAGAGTCCGGCTTTTGATCCGCTTATTCTTTTGCATATCATATATACTGAAATTAACGCTATGATTAAACATGTTGAGTTCACAGCCATCGGTACAAATTTTTCCGGTCCAAAAATAGAATGATATAACATAATAAACAATGGGTGTAAGGGGGGATAATAAGTAAAACTCGAGACTACTGTTGGTAGACAACCTATATTTCTAAATGCACACTCATAAAAAACTAAACTTCTCGGAGCGGAAATAAATGGTATTACCATGTCAGTAAATTTTAACCAAAAAAAATTGCTTGCTATAACAGTCAAAACTAACCCTATTAATAAAAAATGGAACAAGTATTTTCTTCCTAGCATCAATAGTTCTCCAATCAAATTATTTTTTACATACAAGAAAATTATTTAAAACCAAATAATCTAATTCACATCTTAAAAAAGAGTCAATGGCGTCCTGCGGAAAGCAGACTATGGGTTCTTCATGTTTATTGAAGCTCGTATTTATCACGACGGAAACGCCTTTTAACTTTTTATAAAAAGACAGAATTGTAAAAATTCTTGGATTTCTTTCATAATCTATAATTTGTGGCCTGGCTGTATTATCGATATGCACAGTCCCCGGGCAAGTATCTAGCATTTTTTTCTTACAATTTACAGCAATATTCATAAATTTTAAACCATAACCTATTTTACCTATGTCCGCTTCAAACATCTCACTAAAATCTTCCCTTAAACATATAGGGGCAAAAGGCATAAAACTACTCCTTTTTAGTTTTTTATTTAGCCATTCTTTGCAGGTAATATCATCCGCTCTATATAAGATAGAGCGGTTTCCTAAAGCACGCGGGCCATATTCCATCCTCCCGTTAAAATGAGCTACTGTCTTATCTAAAAAAAGGAATTGCGCAATCTTCTCACACAGTGTTTTCTCTTCAATAAAAGAGAACGTAATATCAGTTACATAATTTTTAAGAATATCTTTTATATACTCATTAGAATACTGCTGCCCCAAATAAATATTTTCTAAGATGCGTGGCCTATTTTTTTGGAAAGCAAGCGCCGCCCCCATAGAAAGGCCACCATCCCCCATGTGAGGAAAAATGTAAAGTTTATCTATAATCTTAATTTCACTTATACGTTTATTGAGTGATACATTAGCAAAAATACCGCCTGATAGATTTATCTTTTGAACATTCGTTTTTTTTATCCAAAACTTTGCGAATTTTACTATTTCATCTTCTAAGTTCTTTTGAAAATTATAAGCCACATCTTCTTTTGGATATTCTTTAAGCTTTGCATATATTCCTTTATGAGTATTTTCTTTTTTAATATAATTTTTAAAATTAAAAACTTTTTTCTTTTCTATAAAATGAAAATTGTTTTTCGCTAATTGCATAATTTCATTATTGTATTTTCCATACCCTGCGAGGCCTGTTATCTTCCCCTCGTGTCTTAAGGGCCTAAAACCAAGAAATTCCGTTAACCTTGAATAATAAGTGCTTATGGAGCTAAAACCTGTTTGCGAGAAAACTCTCCTTAGAGAAATTCCTTTTCCGATATTTACAGTAACGCTTAAAGCGTCACCCATAGCATCTGCTGTGAAAATCAATGTTTTCTCGCTAGTTCCAGAGGTATAATAAGCAGCTGCCGCATGGGCATGGTGATGATCTATTAAGATTACTTTTGCTCTTAGCCCTGATTTCAATAATTTTCTCCTAATAACTTCTCTTGATAATATCTTTTCTACCAACATAGGCAATTTCAATTTATAAGCACATACCTGGTATATAATATACAAATTTAAAAGATAGCTAAAAGATAACTCATTATTGCGCAAATTGTTATGATAACCCTCAATGAGGCGGAGAGCAAATGAGGGGGTCATATAAGAAGCGATAACAATGCATTCTATATCTTGAGGATATATTTCAGAACATTTTAAAGCCTCTTTAAGAGATAAATAGGGAAACCCCCCTCTAAGCTTATCTCTAGTTAAGCTTTCTTCATTAATAGCAAAGACAATCTTTTCATCTTTTAATAAGCATACTCCGCTATTATGATTATCCGAAATACCTAGAATAGCCATTTAATCCTTAAGCTTTTTGTTTTTGTGAATATTAGAGGCTATTGCTTCTGCTAAAATCTCGCCAAACATGCTATAAAACGCTCTTGCAGACCTGATAAACTCATCTAGCGATTTCAGTGCCATCAATAATTTGACAATATTTCTTGGCCTTAAGTAAAATCGCAAATACATCTTTCTAACAATGGAATGTAATTGATCTTTATTAAAATTAGTTCCTATAATAGGGAATTCCATTCTAGAATAAGGATTAATCGTATATTTTCTCCAGTAATCGAACTTAATTACCTTTACTAATTCCTTATAATTTTCTGTATTGGGCGGATAAAATATAGGGGCGATCTGTATATAATCCAAAGGCAAAGTAAGCATTATTTTCTCTGTCTCCTTAAGCGTAAAATTATTTTCTCCATAATTGCCTACCATAAAATACCCAAAAGTACTTATGCCCATTTCTTTGGTCAACCTTATTATGTAGCTGATACGCTCCAAAGTAACACCTTTTCTAATATTTTTTAAGATCTTTTGCGATCCGCTTTCTATGCCATAGTATATCCTCATACATCCAGCTCGCCTTAACTGTTTTAATACGTCTTGATCAACTAAATCAGCTCTTGTTCTTATCGACCAATGCACTTTTAACTTTCTTTTTATTATTTCTGCGCAAATATTCACAAGTCTTTTCTTGCTCAAAGAAAATATGCCATCAAACATATCAATCTCATTTATAAAAAACTCTTTCTGGCATACTTCCATTTCGTCAACAACTCTTTTCGGACTCATAGCTCTATATGGCATACAATGATTATCGCAAAATGTGCATTGAAATACACACCCCCGAGACGAGGTCATCGCTGTAAAATTTTTGTATTTAGATATTAATGAAAAATACAAACTATTGTCTATAAGATGCCGTGAAGGCAATGGAACATGATCTAAGTCGTTGCAATACAAAAAAAACCTATTAATTTTTATGCGATTATTTATTTTATAAGCAACTCCACCGAGAGAAGACAATTCTTTTTTTTCTATGATAGAATAAATCAGGCGGGGCAAAACTTCTTCTGCATCTCCTAAAATGCAATAATCGATGCATCTATGCGTTAATATTTCCTTAGGATAAATTCGAGCATGTGGTCCACCCACAAGAACGGGCACCTTAATATGCGATTTTATTCTTTTAATCCATTCTACAGTAAAATGGAATTGATAAGTAGCTAAGGTGAAACCCAAAAAATCCGGATTGAATAAACCTATTTTTTGAATAGTGTTTTCTATGGATGAGTTATCAGCGCTGGCATCTATAATTTTAACATTAGCGCCAAATTTCTCTAAAATTCCCGCAACAGCGCATAAAGAAAGTGGTGGGATTTTTCCCAGCCCCTGCTTCATTACCTTAAGAGATATAACATCATCGCTTTCCTGATAAGCGGGAAAGACCAAACAAAACTTTACGCCGTCTAAAACATTATTCGAAAACTTTAACATGAACAATCTCTTTCAGAAAATCCATCTGTTTTTGGTAGAGATAAAATGAACGACCTATATATAAAAAAGTGCTTAACACAACAATATAAAATCCTTGTATAAGCGCAAGCATCGAAATTATCAAAACAATATTAAGCGCATGCCTGAAAAATAATAAAATGAGACTTACAAAAAAAAGCATAGCACCTATAGCGCAACCTAAATATACAAAAGAATTAGATTTATTTTCAAAAAAGTTAATCTTTATCACCTCAAACAGAATATCAAATGTGCGCAAAAATCCATATTTCGTTGCACCGTAAATTCTTTTTCTATGGCTTACGTGCACTTCTGCCACTTTCAACCCTTTTAAATGGTAATAGATTGGTAGCATCCGATGGAACCCTCTATAAAACATGAAGTTGTCAATGTTGCGCTTATAAAATATCTTTAAAGAACAACCAAGATCATGAAATTGACTTCTGCAGACTAATGAAAGAAGCACATTAGCCAGCTTAGAAGGCATCTTTTTGGTCAAAAAGGGGTCTTTTCTATGAACCCGCACTCCCTGCACTAAATCATATCCTTCCAAAAATTTTTCCAGGAGCGTGGGAATATCTTGTGGATTATTTTGTAAATCGCCATCCATGAAAATTACAACATCGTATGAAGCATAAATTAGCCCTGTTTTTAGAGCAAGGGATTGCCCGTAATTATCGTGCACATCCAATACTTTCACTACAAATGGTGGCTTGGAAAATTCTACCGCCTTAATTAGTTCTTTATACGTATTATCAGTACTGCCATCGTTAACATATATCACTTCACATGATAAGTTACATAAACTTTCTATGATTTCTTTATGCAATACCAACACGTTTTTCTCTTCATTATAAAAAGGAACGATTAAAGAGAACTTTACTTTTTCAATACTTTCTTTTTTGTCCATTTTTTACCCATTTCCATTTTTATATTTAGCATGTCCTTTATTTATATACTAACTCTATTAATAAGCAAGTCAAAATTTATTAGAACACAACTCAAATGAAAATAACTATGTCCTAGAAAAACTATATTAAAAAATAATTTGTTCTAAAAAATACTTCTAATTAATGGGGGCATTACGCTGCTGATTATAAACCTGGTTTAGAATACCCTGAATTTCAATAGGTAAAATCCGAAAAAGATATTTGTAGTGCAAATCCATTAATTCCCGTCGTTCTGCCTCATGTCCAACTAATGCTTTCAGCAACAAGCCTTGCCAAAATTGAGTAGTCTTAAATTTTTCATTCAATTGTGCAGTCATTTCCGATACATAAACTGCTTGAATCGGTAGCAAATTATTAATTGCGAGGCCTGCCCCTTCAAAATAATAGCTTTTTAATTCTGGGGGCACTTTTTTCTCAAAACTAATAAATAATTTAGGATTGAGAAAAAAATTAAACCCACACTCATAAGCGTTAGATTCTGTCGAATGCATGGGTTGCAACATCCGATAATTGTATTGAGGTCGTAAAAATAATACACAACATCCGGTTATTAGTAAAACTCCAACAATAGAATTAATATATATATATTTAGCGTACTTACATAATAAAAGAATTAACGCGAAAATCACTGGCTGCAAACAAACAATATAAGATTCGGCCTGCACATTCATAGAATTCCATCTTGTTATCCCACTGCCGCCAATCGGAACATTTGTAAAAATCATAGAAAAAATAAAAATAATAAAATAAAGAATTAAAAAACTTTCTAGCTTAAACTTTTTTTCGATTTTTTCATTTCGCTTTTTCAAATACTCGATCATATGTATTAAAATAGCTGCTAAAAATAAACCAAATAACGCATATCCAAAATACTGTGCTTTAACTTTTCCAATATCTAAAAAGTGGAATGATGCTGGTATATCTATTAAAATTATTTTCCTAAATTTTTCTAAACTAAATGAAAATCCTAAAGATTGATGATCCGCAGTAAAGGTTGCCCAATTATACTGCACATTGTAAATCCATAAAGGTAAAGTACCAAATATAAATCCTGTTAGAAGGTACGGCAAATACCTCATTACTGATTTTAGCTGTTTTGTCAATAGCAAAAACAAGATTATTGTAATGAATAAATACAAACTTAAAAATTGAACCCAAAAAGAAAAACCACAAATCGCGCCGAGCAAAAACAATCTTTTTTTATCAAGAAAAATATTGTTTTTTATCCTCCAAAAATAAAAAATAACTAACGCATTAAAAAACATTAACTCTACTGTATTACCAATTAAAATTACTGTCTTTTGAAAATAGTGAGGAACTCCAAAAGAAAAAAGTATTAGGAAAACTAAAAAAAAATATTTTTTCCTATTTTTAATTTCGTGGGAAATCAAAATATACCATAAAATCACTGTGACTACAGAGTAAGATAATGCGGTTATTTTTAATGCTAAATAGCGATTACCAAAAATGCAATAAAAAGGGATGGCGCTTATTCCCGCTAAAAGACTTCCTCCTGAATGTGGAGAATCCATATATCCCCACACAGGAAGTTTTAAACCATTTTCGAAAATTAAATCACAACCAAGACTTGCTGTTTTCGCTTCTTCACAATTAAAAGAGTAAGGTGTAAAACATATAAATAAAAACCGTAAAGCAATAAATATAAAAATAATTAACAAAACGCTATATAGGTCTTGCTTTTTTACATTAGGCAAATTCATCTTCATTCTCTCTTAATAGAATAGAATTGATCTTCAGTATAATCGAGCCCCTATTTTTTGGTGTTCTAAATAACCTATTACTTTTCCACGGCTAAAAAAACAGGGGTTTCGATTTGTCAGCAATCCAGTTTTAATAGTAAAATTAACATAACTAAATTTTATTCATCTTTTTTTAGCAAATCTTCTACCTCTAAAGTTATCTGCTCTCTACGCTTGTTTAAGCTGTTGTTTAGCCCTGCTGGACATGCATTGAATACATCGTTAATGGTAATGTTCTTTCCTATCTTTTCACTCGTTATTTCAACCGTTTTAGCAATAAGCTTAGGAGCAATCGGCAATATAATCGCTTTAATTTGACTATCATCTAATGTATATATAGAAATTTCCTGAGAATTCGCAGCTTGTTTTAATAGACTATCCAAAACATCGCTTATTACAGCTTCATCTTCAACATTGCAAGGCTGAGCAGCCCCTTGAACAGGTCCATTACATCCAATTGCAAAAAATACTCCTATTGCAAATATTAATAGCACTGCTTTACCATTCACATTTAGCATATTCTTCCTCCTTGCTTTAGTTTATACGTTTACATTTCTGCGTCAAAATAACTCCCTCGCGCTGACTTTCTAATTAATATTTTTATTCTGTCTGTAACGTGCCACCTCCTTTCAGCGCAAATCCTATCGCTTTTTTCAACTTGTTATAAAATTATCTCTTTTTTCCTCCTAGCAATATTTTATTACACAAGAACATGTAAATCCAGAAATAAAAGATATAAAATAAGATATAAATAAAAATAAAAATCAAACCTATCCATTTAAATATATTTCTTCTTTTTTTTCTTATTCTTGTTTTTTCACGGGGTAATTCCTGTAAAGAATTTATAGATTCTTTGAGTAATAAAATTTTCCTGCCTAGGCTATCTTTCTCTTTTCCTATTTCAAAAGTTTTTTCTTTTCCTTCGCCAATGTTTGTCTCCATTACCTTGATTTTTAAAATAGTTGCTAAATTTAATAATTTTTTCGCTCTCTTCTTTCTTATTTCATAAGTATTTCCGTCATATGTCTCCCACAAATAATGCCAATTTTCTTTGGGCAAAGGTTTCATGCCAAAGATCTCTTTTCCTTTTTCAAAAACCTCAGTTCCTGCAACAAGATGCAGTGTATTAATAGATTTAATAGTATCTATGTGCGCTCTATTTCGTTTGATAAAAGCACAAGTCTTTTTAAAATCATAATCAGTCTCACCAGGAAAACCTATCATTACAAACACCTCTACTTCAATCTCTGCCTTTTTAGCGGATCTGATATTCTTTTCTGAGACTTCAGCGGTAAATGTCTTGCGCATCAGTTTCAAAACCTTATTCGATGCTGATTCTAAACCTATCTGGAGCTTATAGCAACCGGCTTGTCTCATTTTCCTGAATAATTTATGATTCATGTCTTTGCGTGGAGCGATCTGTCCGGTCCATCTTACTTCCAAATTATTCTCTATTATTTTGTCACAAATTTTATCTAAATTTACCAAATCACCATTTAAGATGTTATCGGTTACAGTGAAATCACTTATACCATTGCTCTGTTTATGATATAATAATTCATTTAGAACATTATCCGCGTTCCTGCTTCTGTAAAAAGAAGATAAACGCCAATTCTTACAAAAGGCGCATTTCCCCAGACACCCCCTTGACCATTCAACTAGGAGAGACTTGCCGTAAAGGCTCATATCGAACTCTTCATATGTAGGGAAAGAAGCTTTGTCTAATGGCGATATGGCCGCTCTTTTTTTACAAACCCATTTTCCGCTATCCTTCACAAAACATCCCGCTATATCCTTTATGTCCTTTTCACCCTTGAACTTGCTTATCAAATCCTGTAGCGTTTCTTCTCCTTCGCCCACCACAAAAGCATCGATATGGTTATCAATATTATCCAAAAAAATCTTTCTCTGCTCAGGAGTAGAAGTAGCTGGCCCTCCTAAAACTATCCTTTTATCAGGGGCTTTGCGCTTTATTCTTTTGATAAATTCTATAGTTAACCTCTCCTTTGGATCAATTACAGAAAAACCCAAAATATCGCAATCATATGATAAAATTTTATCTATCGCGCCTTCAATATCTTTTTTAAATATTTCCAAGATTAACAAAAATGTATCCTCATTGGACCAAAAACTCTTGTTCTCTACATGCCAAAGCATTCTGAAATCCGGGTAATTTAAAAAAAAACTTTTATTCAAATCTAATACATCTGCTATTACACCATTATTACGTAAATAAGCATTTAAATATCCTATTCCTATGTGAGGATTTTCCTGAGCCCAAGGCGGCAAATTTACAAGAATAAAATCGCTACAACATCTTCCCTTTGTTAATGTGACCGCTTCCTCACAATTTCGGCACAAAAATTTCTCGGGCATATTTTGTTCCCCAGAAATAATCGACCATATATGCCTTCTGCTTCCATGCCAAATATCATAAATAGTTTTATTATTTAAATCACCCAAGGCTACTTCCCTTTTCCAATCCATGCAGCATAAGACTACTCTGCCATCTTCAACAATATGTACCATCTCGTCTGCCCATATTGAGTTACAGCCTATAATCTTCCCCTTATGATAAGTTTTGGGTAGATTGCTTGCGTTACCTCCTCGTGAAACAGGACCGTTAAAATAACTAATTCGCTCTATTCCTTTAGCTTTCCAGTAACTTATTGCCTCCTCTTTTTCTTCCAATGTTAAATATTGGTGCCTTAAGAAAGTAATCATTAGATAATTTCTTATATCTTTCTTTTGTTTTGCTTTATCTATAAACCTATTGATTCTTTCTAAGGCTAACGCATATGGGATCTTCATTGATTTCTCAATTGTTTTTCTTTTTATTCCATGAAAACTTATTCCTACCCAATCGAGCTTCGAATCAATCAGCTTCTCGCTAATCTCTTCTGTTAGCAAGGCCCCATTAGTAAGAATATGAACAGCTGCCCATGGCACTTTCTCTTTAGCATAATTTATTCTCTCTACCAAAAAAGGATCTGTTAGAGGCTCGTTATTCATATAAAGAATGATTCTTTCTGTATTCTTATATCCGCTGGTTTCATCGATAATTTTTCTAAATAATTCCATATCCATGATTTTACGCGGAAACATATCTTTAATCTCATCATATGGGCAAAATATACAAGAAGCATTGCACAAAGAGGTAGTTTGAATTGATAGATATTTCGGAAAAATACTTTTTTTCATTTGTTCACACATGTAGATATAGGTATTCGTATGTCATGATATTCCCGCAGATTAAAACCGTCAAATCGAATTACTCTTTCTTCCCGGCAATATTCTCCGCAACGATTTGGGAGTTCTTTTACATTGCCTGTATCACCCCTTAGTGTTTCAAGCACTTTTTCCTTCGCGTGCGAAGAAATAAAAACATCCACTGGGTTATTTGGAATCGAACAAAATATTTCCTCATCAGCCGCTGCTGAAATATCAAAGATGATTTTTGTTGATGACAGGCATTTTTTCAGAATATGCGCAATCCTTAAGGAGAGCATTATATTTTCCCTGTGAATATAAAAATAATACGTGCTAGTTCTTAAGGAAAGTATTTCATTGATTAGATTAAATGCTTTTCTCGCGAAAATATCCGAAGTTACTAACATATCCATTCGCGATAACCAAAAATGCCTATTCTCGTGTTCCCAAAGATAATGGAATTCTTTTTCCACGGAATTATATAATTTGATATTAAAATCATAGATAACCGAGCTAAATCCATTATCTTTCAGATAAGAGTAAATAGACGCGACCTCGTACTGGGGAATATCGATTCTTGTCGGAGGAACGACTAATAATGCTATCGCATTGGAATCTTCACCTTTCCTAAATCCGGCCTGATTAACAATCACATTCTTAATCTCTAAATTAGACAAGATGAAAATCATTTCACGTACCCTGCTGATTCTTTCTTCCGGCCCTGTGCCATTTCCATCGACGTAAAACCCTAAACCCTCTTTTAGCCCTGATTCTTTGACCCCAAACTCGTTAAGATGAGTACCTACATAAGAATTATTCATAATCGAAAAAGAAGATACATTAGTAACTGTTGTGATGTATTTCTTGTTCTCTTTTATAGCCTTAACTGTTTCATCAAAATCATCTCTTGTCTCTAAGGGGAAACCCACAATTATATTTATATCGGTCATAATCTCCGCTTGGTGGGTCATCTTTATTATTCTTTTTGCGTCAGAAGAATCATAAAATTTATTCATCTTTTTAAGGATTCTGTTAGAAAAACTCTCAACACCATAGCATAAAGAAAAACATCCCGCTTTTTTCATTTTCTGAAGGAGCTCCAATGTCATATTTTTTCTTATCATAGCGTAACTACCCCAAGCAATATCCAATTTTGACTTAATGATAAGGTCACATAACGCTTCTAGATGTTTTATGTTTCCGTTACAAGCCAAGTCACAAAAAGAAAAAGCATTTGTCTCCTTTTCCTGTATATGATATTTGAATTCTTCAATTATCTTTTCTGGAGACTTAACGCGCAATTGTCCACACATTAAATGATCTATACAAAAAACGCACCTGCCTATGCAGCCACGGGTAATTAATATTGGTATAAATTCATTCTTATATTCTCCTAATTCAAAATCCGAGAATTTAGGAAAAGGTAAGCTATCGATATTTTCTGTTAAATAAGGCTCTACCGATGTAAAAAATTTGGTCTTATCAGTGATTACGCCCTTTATCTCTTCTAGATTGTTAGATTTTTTGCTAAGTATCGCTCCTAAAACTTCCTCTCCTTCACCCACAACAATAATATCTATGCTGGGAATATCTTCCTCGAATACAAGACTTCTATCAGCAGGCCAAAAACAACCTGTTCCACCAAAAATAATTTTTCTTCTTTTATCCTTTTTTTTAATCAGGGTTGCTATTCTTCCCGCGATACCTATGCTCGAAATATTTACTGAAAAACCAACATACGTAACATCATGCGACAATATCTCATCCACCAAGTTGTCGATTTCACGGCTAAATACTTTACAAATATTTCTGGTTATTTCAGGAAGAGGCATAAAGTTAATATTATAGATTTCCCAAAAAATGCGTTCCTGTTGATTCGCTTGGCGATAGAGCCTTAAATTGAAATCTATAACCTTGAGATTAAAGCTACAAGACCTTAAATACTCAGCAATATACGCCAAACCTAAAGGAGGCATACTCGGCTCCCAAGGCGGAGGCATTACAAGAACAATGTCTAATGGCATTTTATGCTCGGCTTTCAATTTGTATTTCCCCTTCAAAATAGAGATACTTACCGGAAAGATACTTTTTGCTACTAACCTTGTAACCTTTTAATATCCTGGCATTATAAGCGGTTGAAGTATTAAGGACTGCCATGGAATAATTCTCATCTTGCTGTTTGCTAGTCAAAGAGACTAAAGGTAACTTTTTAGCATCTGTTTCGACTTTTACCGTATTTATGCTTTTATTAGTTACTTCAAAAAGAGTTGACCATTCATCATTAAACAAAGAAGGCAGCAAGCCGTGAGCTTTGTCGTTAAATGCCCACTTATTATACTCTTCTCTCAGCATAATGTTAATCTGTTGCTCACCCCCAATTAACATTTCTTGCAAAAATTCTATATCAATATTTACTCTTATTAGATTCTCCTCGTTTAATTCTATTTCCCACTGCTGGATCATAGGCAACCAATGCCATTTACCTACAAGTATCATTTTTTTGCTGCTTATTTTGTTAATTTTCCAATCCGCATGCTCTGAATCCTGCCATGAATTATTAACAAAAATAGATGTATACAATCCTAAGCCACTAGTCAGTTTCTGGCCTTTTAAAAAAATATTTCCTTTACCCTTATTGAAATAAAAACGTAAATCCTTATTCCGCAAAGCAAGCCCTTCAAATTCGTCAAAAACTGCCTTAGCAGGATAGATACGAGCGACAGGTATGCTTAGGCTGCGTAGTTTAGATATAAAATTAGTAAAATCTGACACAAAGACTGATGGCGGGCTTTCCCCCAGTGTCCCATAACAATTCTTTCGATAGGAACAAGGGCTGCATAAAGGGTATATATCCACAAACGCCTCCATGCAAGGCGTTACATTTGTAATCTCCCCTATTAAATCGGTGTTATCATGTAAAAAGTTAATTGTAGCATCACGATCATATTGAACCTCCTGAGGATGCCCAAAAATTAAGTTGACACCTACATCGACCCCTACATCCTTGTACACTCTTAACAGATTTAAAACATCTTTTACCTTAAAAGCTGCCCCAATTTTGCTAAGTAAATCATCTGATGCGCTGAATAATTCAATAATCACTTTCCCGCATCCTGCTTGTTTCATTCTCTCTATAAAATCATATTTCATCCTCGTGTCAATAAGAACAGGGGCTACCCATTTTATATCCAGCTTTTTTTGCGTGATAGAGCAACACAACTTATCCAAATTCTCAATATTAACATTACAAAAATCCGTAAACTCAAATTTATTAATTCCATATTTTTCCAAATAATATTCGATTTCTGATAAGAGACGGCTATAGGGCTTCCCATCTATCTTTAAGTCTCGCCGTAAGGCACAGAGTCTATGCCAACAATTATCACCCGTAAAATACCTTATCTCCTTAAAGCAAGCATTGTTTATCTTCACTACTGAATGCCACCTTTCAAGCAACGTCGCGTTTTATTATTGCGCATTAAATTATCGTATTCTTTCAAACATCTGGTATTTTTTAAGAGATTTTTTATTCATACCGCCACTACTGTTTCTCCAGAACAATACAGGCCACTCCAACACCATTCTTGTCTATCTCTATTTCATGAAAATCATGATATGGACCTTGATAACAGTGGCATATCCGCCATAATAACGGCGCAAGCACAGGTATAAGCCAATTTATTTTTTTAAATTTATGCTGTGAGTATAGCCTTCCAAACCTCACATAACGTTCGCCAAAATAGATAACCTTTTTCGTGGTTAAATTGGTTACGTCGATTATCCGTTTTCTAATTGCTGAAATATTATATTTTCGCTGAAAATAACCTACTTGTTCCGCAATATTTTCTTCTATATAATCACCATTATTAAAAGGAAATGTCACCACCGCTATTCCCCTTTTTTTTAAAAGCCTTGCTATCTCCCGCATCACCGCACTATCACCATTAGCTTTAATATGCTCCAATACGGAGATGCAAGAAATTCTATCAAAATAATTATCTGGAAAATCGTACTTTCCGTTCTGCCAAGATTCATGTATAATAAATTGGCTTTTTGTTTGATCATTTAATTGCATTTTGTTAATCGTATCTTTATAATAATTTCTGCTGTCTTTAATAATTGATTGATCATCAATAATACGCACAGAACATTCATTCTTTGCTAATACAAATAATGGAAAAATAGATTTGCCGCTGCCTATGTCCAAATATTTATTCCCGCTCTCAAATTCGAGATTGTTGTAAGCTAAAGGATACTCAAGCCATTTAAAATAGTAAAATCCTTGAAAAAATCTATCTAACCCTAATCGTCTTAAAAAAAGCTGAAAATCTAAAGCGCATATTTTATGCATACGGTTATTTTCCTCATGATTAACGGTGGGATAATCTTTCATAAATTTGTTCGTTATGCATTAAATTATCACACTCTTTTATACATCCTATCTCTGTAAAATAATTATCTTTTTTAGGCAGGTATTTTGCTTTGGCTCTAAAATTATTATATGTCGATGAATACCAGATATCTTTAAATGACTTCTTATTAATGTTACCCATTATCTTTTTAACTCCCCGGCAACATGGTGCAACGCTTCCATCCGCTAAAACTCTCGCAAAACTCCAGCCCACATAACAAGGAATTTTGTTGATAGCTATCTTGTCATATTCTCCTTTTTCCAAATTGTCTGTTGGTATAGATAACCTTCTTAAAAAACCTTCAAAAAACTCAAGACAGATACCGTCTTTTTTGCTTCTTCCTTCTATTTCCTGGGCCTTTCTAAGCAATTTTCTCCTCTCATCGGCATTCAACAAAAGAGTGTCAGTCTGGCCTAAAAGCGTATCAACTAGTGTAAAATAAATAGCATCCACATTGTATTGGCATCCCATTTCATACATCTTCTCAAAATCTAGGAAATTATTGTTCATAACCACGTTAGCAAAAGTGAGTCTAGGCTTGTGCTTTCTTATATCTTTCAGATAAAGTAATTTCTCCTCTAGTTTTTCAAAATACATATCCGAAACTCCAGGGTGGACCCTAGTATAAATTTTTGGGTTTGATGCCCAGATGCTTATGCACAACTCCTCTATATTGAGATCTATAAGCCTCTTTATCTGTTCCTTAGAGACCAACCCAAAATTTGTAGTTATAGCCACTTCTATTTGTTTTTTTTGGGTAAATTCTATTATTTCCATTACATCTTTATGCAAAAAAGGTTCTCCGCCCCCTGTAAAACGGATTTTCTTAGTTCCTAAAAAAGCCAAGTCTTCTATTAGCTTGAAAAGTATATTTTTTTGCAGCTCTTTCCCTGTCCACTCATTAGAAGGTTTGTCCTTATCTAGTAAAGGCGAATACAGCCAGCAGGATATGCATTTTAAATTACACTTGTTAGTAATATCAATCACTACTTGTTCAGGACCTATAAATGCCTTTCTGCCATGAAGAATACCAGCAATCACTGGGCTCTTGTCATATTCCCTAAAACCCCTTTTTCTTGCAAAGATTGGCTTGCGTACAATTTTTAAAATGCTGGCTACGCCCTTAAGCGCCGCCTTTTCCAAAAAACTTAGCATCCGTATCCTATTATGCATCCAGGCATTCCTACCGATATCATCGCAACTTTTATAACAACCCGCCTCTCTTGTATCAGGATCATTACCTATAAGCCTAAAAAATGGGTCGCTCTTTTTGCAAATCAATGTTTTTTTTCTAAAATATTTCTGGTTTTTCGAATTCCATATCTCAGAAAAACTATTTGCATATAGAGACCCTGTAGGAATTCTATGGGCCTTAAGACAAGAATGCACCTCTCCATTAGGAATTATTCTCGCGAAAAGCCAGCCAATATAACAAGGCATGCTATCTATTATATTCCTATCATATCTTGCATCTTTAACATCCTTAACTACAGAAATTCTTCTAAGAAATTGCTCAAATTGAAAAACTAAAATCTTGCCATCTCTTGTCCTGTTTTGATAATTTAATCCTGACTTAATCGTTAAACACAATTGCGTTAATTTCATAGTTTGTTCTTCGTTTAATGATAGAACATCAGTAACATTAGGGATGGTATCTACTAAAGTAAATTCCAGGGATTCCGATTTAGTAATCTTCGCAAAATTGACCATCTTTTCAACCTCAAGATAATTCATGTTAAAAATAACATTATAAAGCTTAATACGAGGCTTATCCTTCTTACGGCCATTCAGATAAATAAGATTTTCCTTTATTCGATTAAAATCATCTTCTGTCCTATTCATATGGGTCTTTACATAAATCTCCGCGGTCGCTGCCCAAGTACTTACAGTAAGAAAATCTACTCCTATATCAACAAGGCGATCTATTTTTTCCTTATTGAGCAAAGTAAAATTTGTGTTAACATGACAAATCAAGTTTTTCTTTTTAGCATGTTCCAAAACTTCCATAATTTGTGGATGCATAAAGGGCTCACCGCTTCCTGAAAAATATACTTCCGTTGCACCCATATGAGATATCTCATCTAAAAGTTCTTTAACCATCTCTGTTGGGAGATATCGCTCTTTTTCTTCTTTGGATAAACGTGGTGTCTTAAAAATAGGAGAATTACACCAGCAAGCAACACAGGAATTGTTACAATTATTTGTTAAATCTATCTGGACATGGAACGGGCCTTTATATCCATGTTTCCCGTCATATATACCTAACATCTCCAAATATCTATCTTTTAGGTAAGATATTTTAAAATTATTGCGCACTTTACCCAGGGTAGCCGTCAATCCATTTTTTATCATGCTTTTTTTTATAAATGAGAAATAGCTGTTAGAATCTTTTTTCTCGGCAATAAGCACTAAATCCTTCTCTTTGGCAATCATAAACTTCTCTATATGAGGGATAACGGATTCAGATTGGATCTTTAGAATATGCTCTCCCTTTTCTAAAAAAATATCTGACTCTTTATTCCATTTTAAATACTCAGTAGTCCAGCCGCCCGTTATAGAAGACAGTCCATCCTTCTTAATTAATTTATTATCTATGTAGATATCAACAGGCCTAAGGTTATCACACGCGTATTTTGAATATAAACTATACTCGTTCGCTTTTGCAATACTGATTTTATACTCTGCGTAGCTTTCGCCTGTTCCTCCATCTATAACAATGTCTTCACCAAAATCATGCTGGCAAGTAACATTAATATTTCCATTAATAAAATTTTTGGCTTTAATAACAATATGGGGCGTATTATTATTCACTGATTTTACACCCTCTCCACGCTTAAATCTTTTATGGATTTCTAAATTCATACTCCAGTTGTCACAACTTTTAATGCAATTTAACTCAGCAAAGTATTTGTCGTTCTTCGGTAAGTTCTTGGCCTTAAATCTGAATTCCTCATATAAGAGAGAGTGCCATATTTCGGAAAAACTTCTGTCATAAATATTACCTAAAGAAAGTTTTGCTGCTTTACAGCAAGGCACAATGCTTCCATCTGTTAAAACGCGTGCGTAATACCACCCTATATAACACGGAATATTATTAACCTGTTTCTCATATATACCTTTCTCTAAATCAGAACTCAATAATCTCCTCAAAAATGATCCTATTCCCAGCATATTTAGTAATTTTATGTCAATTACCATCTTCTCGTCTAAGCAATCGTTCCGCTCTGTGCAATTTTTGCATAATCTATTTTTAAATTTAAACCAAAAAATAATCGGGCGAGTGCTTTCAGTAACAACTTCCTCTGATATAACAATTCTCTTACCAGCTATGCTGTGCCCTTTCTTACATACCAAAGAATCACAATACTGAGCAATATAAAAACCAGCTTTATGATTTTTCCAGATTTTTCCAAAATCGAAAAAATCATCATTTGTATATTTGCGTAAAGCAACTTCACGAGGCGTATTGAAAGGTATTAAATTATCTTGTTCTCTTATCTTTTCCAATTGCTTTATTATTTTTTCTCTGTCTCTACTCAAGAGAGACAAAGAATCTGTTTTACCGAGAATAATGTCTACAATCTGGAATTCCACTGAATCGCCATCTACTTGTTCGGCAAACTTAACCATATTTTCTATATTGTCGCAATTTTTGTTGCAAATTACATTATATATTTTAAGATGCGGCCTCAAAGAATTTAACTTTTTCCTATGGAAAGCCAGCCTTGATAAATTATTTGTAATGTTCGCGAAATCTGCCGCTGTTTTTCCAGGATGAGTTAAAACGTATGCCGCGGAATCACCAGCCCATATACTAGCTGTGATCAAATCGACTTTACACTTAACAAGCAACATGGCCATCTCTTCATCAATTAACATGGCATTCGTAATTATATTTAAATAAATACCTCTTGACTTAATTATTTTTATCACTTTTTTTATCTCAGGGTATAAAAATGGTTCACCTGAACCAGACAAAATGATTTCTCGTGTTCCTAATCTGGATAAATCTTTTACTAGGCTTTCAACCTTCTTAAACGATAATTCCTTTCCTCCATTGGTAAAAACTTTTTGCTTATCAACAAAAGGAGAATGAACCCAACACCCAATACATGTGTTATTACACTTATCTGTTAAATCAATCTGGACGGTATGTGGCCCACAAAAGGCTTTCCTCCCATTCCTAATACCATCTGATATCAATTTCCAAAAATTTACGTCTTTTCTCATATTTTCCCAACAAACTTCCTTCTGGCAAAGCAAAGATAAGTTAAATAGCTGCTTGTTTTTCTAATAGCCTCACCTATACTATGGCCCTGCCAGTAGTTAATAAATTTTCTAATGTTACCTCGAAGCCCACGCTTTTTCCTCTTATAATCTGCCCATGCTCTGTAGGCAAACTGTTTTGCTTCTTCCAAATCCGCGGGAGAAAGATTATCCGGCTGAAAAACACAGCTGCAGTGCCCATCATACATGGAAAAA
>CAZVDQ010000024.1:0-22606 GCA_964625435.1 uncultured Mariniplasma sp. | reverse complement strand
TCTCATATATTCAATACTACTATTATGGACAAAGCATGTTTTTAGAAGATAAAATTGATTTACCAGTGATTTTTTCTTACACGAGCTGGATAAGTTATGAAAATGTTGTGATGTATGATGTGATAAAATTTGGCAATGATAATCCAGATGATTACTTAGCGAAAAAGCAATTCGTATTTGATACGATTGATAAGTTTGAAAAGATGTTTCAATCTGATTATTTTAGGGATAAAACAACCTACATTCCTAATTCATAAGGTTTATCATCAAAGTTTATATAAACATGTTGCAAGTTTAATATAACTTTGTTATAATAATAAAGCCGTAACAAATTAGCACAATGGTCCGCTGTCAATGAACAAGAACATTGGAAGAAAGAGAAGTGAGTCGAACATGTCAAGATTAAAAGGGCAAGCGCTGATTGAAGCGATCACCAGTTCTTACATTAAAGAAGTTCCTGTATTTAGTTCTGGAGATACCGTTAAGGTATACGTCAAGATTAAAGAAGGAAATCGCGAACGACTTCAGTTATTCGAAGGTTTAGTCATTAAAAGACAAGGCGGAGGAGTTTCTGAAACATTTACAGTTCGTAAGGTGTCTTATGGCATCGGTGTAGAACGTACTTTCCCAGTGCATTCACCATCAATAGATCATATTGATGTTGCACGTAGAGGTAAGGTCAGACGTGCGAAGTTAAATTACATTCGTACATTGTCAGCAAAAGCAGCAAGAATCAAAGAAAAACGATAAGTTTGGTAAAGAGGCGATTGCCTCTTTATTTTTTTTGTAAGCGAATGAAAATATTTTCATCTTTTACTTGAAAGCCTTTACATGAAATGATATAATAATTGCATAATAACAAGATTTTGAGGTGGTTTTATGAGTAATACAACTATTTATGATGTCGCAGGTGCTGCAGGTGTTTCATTAGCTACAGTATCTCGTGTACTTAATAACCCTGAGAAGGTAAAAGAAGAGACAAGACAACGCGTTTTAAAAGTAATTAAGGAACTGGGTTATCGTCCCAATGTGATTGCAAGAGGACTTGCAAGTAGAAAAACAACAACAGTTGGTGTTGTTATTTCTGATATTACGCGTGCCTCGGTCGCTGAAATGCTAGGTGGTATTAGTGATATCGCACAGAACTATAAATACTCAATTAAATTATTCTCAATTCGTGAAGATATGGATATTATGGATACATTACATGATATCGTAGCTGAACAGGTAGATGGTGTTCTTTACTTAAATGATGAACTATCAGAAGATCGAGTTGATGATATCAAAAAAATGTTTAACAGTAATGGTATTCCATTTGTTTTTGCTAACGTCGTATCTGATGATCCTGATGTACCTACTGTATCGATAGATTATGAAAAGGCTGGCTATGAAATTACACAAGTCATGCTGTCAGATCATCGTAAAAATGTATACCTATTAAGTACTGCACGTCGTTATTCTGTCAATGATAAAAAAGAAGCAGGTTACACCAGAGCAATGGAAGAAGTTGGTTTGGAACCTAAGATATTTAGAACTAGTGGTGATACCAATATTAATCGACAACATTTTTCAACTTTCTTTAGTGATAAAAAGATTGATGGAGCAATTGGTGTTAGAGACTCTATTGCAGTATCATTTATGAATATTGCTCGTGATAATGGTCGAGGTGTTCCTAAGGATTTAGCAGTAGCTGGTTTCCAAAACACAAAATATGCACTTTTATCAAGACCAACGTTAACCTCTATTGATATCCCCGTATATGATATTGGTGCTGTTTCAATGAGATTATTAACCAAGTTAATGAGTTCGAAGGATGTAGACAATATTCGTATTATCCTACCTCATTATATTGTTAAAAGACAGTCAACTAACTAAATCGATCGAAGATATAAAATAAGTAGAGGATTGAATACCTAAAATAGAGACTTCATGATGGTGGAAAATGGAGAGAAAACAAAGCTCGAAATACATTTATGGAGATCATCTGATTTTCTATGTGCTAGTTATGCTAGAACTAAGGTGGTACCGCGGATTATTTCGTCCTTAGAGTTTCTAAGGGCGATTTTTAATTAAATACCGGAGGAAGAAATAATGAAATTATATGCTGAATTACTATGGCGTGGACTTATTAAAGATGTGAGTAATGAAGAAAGAGCAACACACCTTTTAAACGACAGTAAAATAAAATTCTATTGTGGATTTGATCCCACAGGAGATTCTTTAACAGTTGGACATTTGGTGCAGATCGTAAGAATGATGTTGCTTGAAAAGTATGGTCATATACCTATCGTTTTAATTGGGGGAGCAACCGGATTAATTGGAGATCCTCGTCA
This sequence comes from uncultured Mariniplasma sp., assembly GCA_964625435.1. GTDB lineage: Bacteria > Bacillota_I > Bacilli_A > Acholeplasmatales > Acholeplasmataceae > Peloplasma. Next base: position 20,273 of record CAZVDQ010000024.1, on the reverse strand, counting down.
AACAAGTGAAAGAAAGCTATTGACGCTTGAAGAATCCTTGTTAAATGCTGAAAAGATAAAGATTCAACTGAGCCAATTTATTGATCCAAACCATTCGATATTTGTGAATAACTACGATTGGATTGGAAAGATTGATATGATTTCTTTTCTAAGAGACTATGGGAAACATTTTTCTATTAATTATATGATTGCTAAAGATACTGTTCAAAAAAGGTTAGAAATTGGTATTTCTTATACTGAATTTTCTTATATGCTTATTCAAGCAATTGATTTTCTTCATCTTTATCAGACTGCTGATTGTAAACTGCAGTTTGGCGGTTCTGATCAATGGGGAAATATTACTTCAGGCTTAGAATTAATTAGAAAAATTGAAGGGGATCAAAACCAAGCTGTTGGTATGAGCTCACCCCTCTTACTTAAAGCAGATGGTTCAAAATTCGGCAAGAGTGAATCTGGAGCATTATGGCTTGATGCAAACTTGACGACACCATATGAAATTTATCAATATTTTCTAAATGCATCTGATGAAGATGTTGAAAATTATTTGAAGATGTTGACTTTATTATCTAAAGATGAAATTGAAAGACTTATCAAAGCATCATTAGAAAATCCCGAACTAAGAGAAGCTCAAAAGACGCTTGCTTATGAAATAGTTAAATTAGTTCACGGTGAAGAAGCCCTTAATGAAGCGATTAAAGTAACACATTCACTCTTTTCTGGAGACTTTAGTAATTTAAGTGTTAATGGATGCAAAATGTTATCAAAAACACTTGAATCAATTCATATTAAATTTGAAAAAACTTTATTAGATGTTTTAGTTGAAACTAATTTAGCATCATCAAAACGTGAAGCAAGAACTTTTATTCAAAGTGGTGCAATCAGTTTGAATGATCAAAAAATCAGTGATCTTGAATACATACTGACAAAAGAACATGCTTTATTTAATCAATATGTAATCGCACGTAGAGGTAAGAAAAAGTATGCAATGATTGTTTTCGATTAAGGAGAAATAATGGATATCCTAATTTATAATCCGCTATCAAGAAACGGAAAAAACGAAAAATTTATTCAAAAAGTTGTTGACCATCTCAAAAAGGGTGGTCATGCAGTTGTTAGCTATAATATTCTTGCTATTGATGATGTTGAAGCATTTGCTGCTGGATGTCAAGAAGATGATCGTATTATTATCGTCGGTGGAGATGGAACAATTAATCACCTAGCAAATAGAATTTATGACTTCGATTTTAAACAGGATCTTTTTATGTATCAAGCAGGAACAGGTAATGATTTTATCCGCAGTTTAAAAACCAAAGAAAAAGTAGTTCCAATCAAAAAATATATCAAAAAACTACCTCAGGTTCATTTCCATGATAAATCAAGGCATTTCTTAAATGGTGCAGGATGTGGTCTTGATGGTTATGTGGGTCACTTAGTCAATAATTCCAAATATAAGAAGAATAAATTAAACTATTTCCGACATGCATTTGAAGGTTTTGCTAAATTCAAACCAATTTCTGCAGAAATTACAGTCGATGGTGTCACCTGGAAAGAAGAAAGAGTATGGCTTGCATCCATGATGAACGGAAAATATTTTGGTGGAGGTATGAAAGTAGCTCCACATGCTGATAGAGCAAAAGCCGAAATTCAACTTGTCGTTTTAAAGGATATTCCTAAATGGTTACTCATATTAATCTTTCCAACAATTTATTTAGGTTGGCATCTCATCTTTAAATCATTTGTTAAAGTGTATAAAGGTAAAGAAATTAAACTTCATTTTGATAAACCTACCTACTTACAAATAGATGGAGATGTCGAATATCCAGTCACCGATGTTAGCGTCACTGCATTTGAATAAATAAAAAGGGCTGAGCCCTTTTTTATTTGATTCTACCTAATCCCATTTTTTTGAAAACCTTTTGCATTTTTCTTAATGCTAACAAACGTGCTCTTTCTGCACCTTGATCAAGAATTTCATCAAGTCTTGGATTATTGATATATTCGAAATATCTTTGTTGTATAGGTCGCAAAGCATCCGCAACAATTTCTCCTAAGTCAGTTTTAAACACCGAATAGCTCTTATCCTTATAATTCGCTTCAAGTTCTTTAATAGGGACATTCGTTAATGAAGAATAGATGGTTAATAAATTTGATATACCAGGCTTTTTCTTAACATCATATTTTATAACGCCATCAGAATCAGTAATCGCACTCTTTATCTTATTTCTAACCGTTCCTAAATCATCAAGTAGCAAGATATATGATTTTGTATTCTCGTTTGATTTATCCATCTTTTTTGTAGGATCTGATAATGACATAATGCGTGCGCCAGTTTCAGGAAAAAACCCTTCTGGAACAACAAATGTATCACCATAAGCATGATTGAATCTATTTGCCAGATTTCTCGTCAATTCTAGATGCTGTTTTTGATCATCACCTATTGGAACAATATCTGCATCATAAAGTAAAATATCAGCAGCCATCAACGCAGGATATGTCATCAAAGAAGTGCGAATACCTTCTGTTTGCTTCTTTTTTTTATCCTTATATTGTGTCATTCTTTCCATTTCTCCAATATAAGCAGTTGATTCCATGATATAGCCTAATACAGCGTGCTCATTAATTTCAGACTGAATAAATAAATTCACTTTTTCTGGATTTAGACCACATGCTAAATAAACAGCAGCAACACTTCTGATGTTTTTCTTTAGTTCTTGACGTTCCTGAGGTGTTGTTATTGCATGTAAATCAGCGATAAAAATGAAAAATTCAGTGTTCTCAAGCTCATCTTGTAATTTGACAAATTGCTTAAGTGCACCAATATAATTACCTAGTGTTAATTGACCAGTTGGTTTAATACCAGAAACCAGTCTTTTTTGTTTAACAGGTGCAGGTTTTATTGGCTTAGTTTGAGTTGATTTTTTTGGCATAAGTCATTCCTCCTAAAAAATATAAAACGCCCTTAGAACTTAATCTAAGGACGTATATTACGCGGTGCCACCTTAGTTCTGGAGAAAACCTCCAGCCCTCAATATCGTTATAGCCGATATACTATTTGCTCTAAGGGCCCATTCGCTTTAATTTCGCTACTGGATCTCACCATCCCAGTTCTCTTAACAAGCATTATTAAAGGTACTTTTCCTTTTCATTGCAATTTAATTATACAATATTCGTTATTTTTCTTCAAGAACTTTTTCTAATTGATCAATTAAACCTTCAAAACGAGTGATAACTGCTAAGAAAGTATCCTTATTTGTTAAATCTGCACCAGCTTTTGCTGCTTGGTTAACAGGATAATCATTTCCTCCTGATTTTAGAAGGCCAAGAAAGTTGTCCATTGCTAGAGGTTTCTTATTTTTAACATTATCATAGATCTTTAATGATGCACTATAGGAAGTTGCATATTGATAAACATAAAATGGTGTGTGGAATAGATGAGGAATATAAGCCCATACGTATTGTTTACCTTCCTCTTCGGTAATATCTAGATCATAATAATGTTTATATAAGTCAATCATAATTTTTGATAACGCTTGTTCAGTGATAGGTGCGCCTTGTTCAACAAGTTGATTTGCTTTAAATTCATAAGTAGCAAACAATGTTTGTCTAAAGAATGTCGACATGATTCCATCAATTGCTGATTCAAGTAAATCAATTTTTTGAGCTTTTGTTTCAGCTTTTGTGAGTAAATAATCAAGAAGAACATGTTCATTAAATGTTGAAGCAATTTCAGCTACAAAAATGGTGTAGTCAGCAGATGCCATAGGTTGATTTTCATTTGCGAATAATGTATGCGCACTATGTCCTGCTTCATGTGCTAAAGTAAATACTGAATCTAGAGTATTATCATGGTTTAATAAAATAAATGGATGATGTCCATAAAAGCCAGAAGAATAAGCTCCCGTTCTCTTACCATCTTGAGGATATGCATCAACAAAACCATCTTTAACAGCATCCTTTTGGTGAGCTATATAATCTTTATCCATATGATTGATTGCTTCAAAGAATAATTGTCTAGCTTGTTCAAAAGAATATTTTGTATCATCTTTAGCAAGCTTCAAGAAACGATCATATGTATGATACTTAGTTAAACCCAAATGTTTCTTTCTAAGTTGGATATAGCGTTTAATTTTTGCAGTATTTTCATAAGCAACATCTTTTAGATTGTGATAAACAGAAGTAGGAATGTTATTTCCAAATAATGCAGCATCTAATGCTGATTCATATTTTCGAGATTTAAAATTTGCTGCTAACTGTTGCAAGACAAGATTGTATGTAGAAGCAAAAGCACTTTTATTATTCTTATATCTCTTAAAAGAAGCTTCGAAAATCAATCTTCTATCATCTTCAGTTGGTGCATCAGCAATTAATGGTCGGAAATTTGAAAGATTAATTTCATGCTCTTCACCATTGCTTAAGGTCACTTTCTGATCAACTGCATCGATAATAGATAGTGCTTGATGTAAAGAACTTGGTATACTTCTAACAGGACTGAAATTTGCTAATAGTTTTTCCTGGTCTCCATCTAAAACATGCTTTTGTTGAAAGAAAAGCTTTTGCATCTCAAAACGATAAGTTTTAAGAAAATCATCTTTTTCAATAAAAGACATCACTTGTGCTTCTCCTAAAGCAATAAGTTCAGGTGAAAGAAAAGAAGTTTTTTGATTCAAATCAGATAACATGAGCATCATTTGTTGGTGCTTACTTGATTTTTCTTGATCCTTTAAATTTAAGTCGCTATTTAAATGAATATAAGCAAAAAGTCTATAAAGAAGTTTGATTGCTTCCTCTTCAGCAACATAAAAAGCTTTGAACTGATTAAAATCACCTAATTTTCCTTTATAGGAAGCTAATTTCTCGATATGTGGTGGTAAATTCTTTAAATCTTCATCCCATGCTTCCAAATTTGGGTAAAAGATTGATAAATCCCATTTTGACATAATAATCATCCTTTCTTTGTCATTAATATAATTATAACGCATTCGTAAATAAAAACATAACACTTGATTTTGAAATATGTAAAATGATGATAAAAACGCTATCATAGGTTGATAAAAAGTATAAATAATTATATAATTAAGCAACAGGTTAACCTGGAAGACACAAAGTGCTATAGGATAAAACCTATACTCCCTAAGGAGGAAGACAATGATTACAATTTTTACAACACCCAGTTGTTCATCTTGTCGAAAAGCGAAAAAGTGGCTTGATGATCATAAAGTAGCTTATGAAGAAAAAAACCTATTTAATCAGCGTATTACTGAACGCGATATTGATCGCATGTTAGAAAATGCTGAAAATGGATTTGAAGATATCATCTCAACAAGATCTAAAATATTCAAAGAACAAGCTTTGGATGTCGAAGACATGAGAATTAGTGAGCTCAAAGCATTTATTATTGATAATCCAAGTGTTTTGAAACGACCCATCATGATTGATGGAGATAAACTTCAAGTGGGTTATAATGACGAAGAAATACGTGTATTCATTCCTAAAAGACTTAGAGAATTGATTATGTGTGTTGATTGTCCACAAGGTGAATACTGTGACTATCAAAGTGCGCTAAAACGTTATTTTGAAGAAATTAAGAACAATAAGCAAGCAGAAACAAATTAAAAAAAATAGGAGCCATCGGCTCCTTTTTTATTATTTTGAATTTATTTTGAAATAAGTGAAATATCCTAAACCAGATGTTGCTAAGAGTAGGACCAAACCAAGTACGAATGAAGTCTTAACTGCTGGTGCATAAGTTAGCAAAACGAATATCTGATTATTGAGCACTCCAACATGATCAAAATGCATACCTAGTAAAACTGAAACAATGATTGCTGCGGATAATAAGAAGCCTTTATTTTGAAAATACCAACCTACCCATAATAAAACTACAGGAATAAACAGTTCATAAAAAGTCGGCATAACTAAGTAGCCATAAGTAGAAAACCATGGTTGAGTTCTTATTATAATGGATATTAAAAAAAGCACACTAGCGATCACAGCTGTAATAAAATATAGCAAACTACGTTCTTTCATAGGCCCTCCAATGAATAATACTTACATATAATATTATAAGTTTTATATTAAAATAAGTCAATGTTATATTGATAAAAGAAAAAAGATAATCGTTTTTGACTATCTTTTGCATGTAAAAGCGCGTTCACTCTTGCGTTTCATTGGAACTTGCTCAATTTTATGTTTATTAAGAAATTTATTAAAAATCTTTAATCCGTCATCATAATTACAAACTTCATATTCAAGTTCATAGTCTACAATGCCACAATACTCGCATCTATCAAAGAACAGTGTTCCACCTTCATATGGCGTACTAACGCGGAAGTTATCTAAACTTGCTTTAAAGGTTACAAAATAATTAATGTCTTCAAAGAAATCCTTTGTCTGAAAACCATTTTTAATCATTTCTAAAGCTTGATCCTTGTGTAATAGAACATGACTTTCAAATGCACCCTGCTCACTTTGACTCTTTAATGTCACCTTGAAATGATTGTCACCTTTTTGGCGAATTCTAAGCACAATTTTATCATGATTCAAATTGAAATCATCCGTATCAAAATAGTGATTCGTTTGTTTGAAGATATTGTTTTCCAAATTAAAAAGTTGAAGAAGCTTATTGTATTTCTCTAGAGGAATACTCGTCTTAAATTCTATCTCAATATTTTTAGTCATGGACATCACCTCCTACAAGAGTATGTGATAATTTTTATTGCCGCTTATATTATATCAAATAGGGGGTCTAAAGGAAAGGAAAAACGTTTACATTGTATATCTTGATTTCATTATATTTGAATTTGATTAATAAAATGGTAAAATATCTATGATAAAAACTATTAAAGGAGGAATAAAAAATATGGCTATTAATGTAGCAATTAACGGATTTGGTCGTATCGGTCGCTTAGCATATAGACTGATGGCAGATGATCCCAAATTTAACGTAGTAGGTATTAATGATTTAACAGATGCAGAAACACTTGCATATTTACTCAAGTATGACACAGCTCAAGGTAATTTCAAACTTGATGGAATTCATTTCGAAGGCAATGACCTCGTGGTTGATGGTAAGAAAATTCCAATTTTTAGTGAAAGAGATCCAAAAGCATTGCCATGGGGTAAATTAGGTGTGGATGTTGTTTTAGAATGTACAGGACTATTTACTGACGAAGTGAAAGCTGGATGGCATTTAGAAGCTGGAGCTAAAAAAGTTGTTGTCAGTGCACCTGCAGGGGGCAATGTCAAAACAATCGTTTTCGGTGTTAATGACGATACATTAGATGGAACAGAAGATATTATTAGTGGAGCATCTTGTACAACAAACTGTCTTGCACCAATCGCTAAGGTTCTTGATGATAATTTCGGTATTGTTGGTGGTTTCATGACTACAATTCATGCGTATACCTCTGACCAATCATTAGTTGACCAACCTCATAAAAAAGGTATTTATGCTAGACGTGGACGTGCAGCAGCATCAAGCATTATTCCAAGTTCTACTGGTGCAGCAAAAGCAATCGGCTTAGTATTACCTCAACTTAAAGGTAAATTAGACGGAACAGCGCTTCGCGTACCAACAGCTACAGGTTCTATCGTTGACTTAACAGTTGAAGTTAGAAAACATACAACAAAAGAAGAAATTAATGAAGCTTTTAAAAATGCAGCGAACGAATCATTAGCATATGTTGTTGATCCTATCGTATCAAGCGATGTTATTGGTTCTAAATATGGTTCAATGTATGATTCACATACAACACAAATCGTTAATTACGAAGACAGACAACTTGTCAAAGTTATGGCTTGGTATGATAATGAAATGAGTTATACTGCTCAACTTGTTCGTACTGTTACTAAGTTAGCAAGCTTAATTAAGTAATCAATATTTAATTAATAAAATAGATAAAAAGCGTCAAAATTACACATTTTGGCGCTTTTATTATAAAAAAAGCATAAAAATAGTTCACAAATCATGTTTTACAATCAAATAAGTTGACATTATATTCATGTTAAGATATAATTAATCGGAAAATGTGATAAACATCTTTCTTTTATTTATGTAAAAGGCAAACTTAGGGAAATCTAAGGACGCAAAGCTATAGGGCCTGTTCATGGTAGCCAGTTGTCATTTCAAACTTGTTTTTCAGGAGAAAAATAAGGACAACGACTATTGAGGGCTTTTTGTTTTATAAAGACCCAAAATAATGTTTAAAACTTGTTTAGTTGAACTTAAGGAGGCGGAAGTGTGCCAGGCAGAAGATCTGTGCAATTGATTATAATTGTATTATTAATAATTGCTTTAGGATTTACTTCATCCGCTGCATTCGCTTACTGGACTGATGTCTCATCTCTATCTAATCTCGTCATTGAGTTTGAAGGAGAAAGTGCAAATCTGGTTGTTCTTGAAACAAGTGATGCATTTGAAGGAAAGCTTGTCCCGCAAGGTTATGTATATTTTGAGGGAGAAGTTGATCAGGTTATATTTCAATACGATGTTAGTGTTGATAAAACCTTAGTAAACAGCATGAATTTAGTCATAGAGGCTACCGACATTAAAATTGGTGGAGTCATAGATTATGAACAACTTGTAGATATTAAAATTGGTAATGGTGATCGTTACTTAGTCAATGAACTATTTAATAGTATCGTGACAGTAACAATTACAGTAAGGTTATTGGAACCTATCGATTCTGCAGAAGCTGCAGCAAGAGGATTAGGTGATGAGATGGTCAATGTTGAGGATTCACTTTCGGCATATGACACAATTCATGGTCAAACGATTAGCTTTACAGTTAATTTTAGAGTTGAACCAAAAAGTATTTAAAAAACAAAAATAAAAGGGAAAAAATAAAAAGGAGATTTAAAATTTATGAGACAAAAGAAATTAATTATTGGTTTATTAGTTATGTTGGCATTAGTGGTATCAAGCTTCACTTATGCATATTGGAATACTGTTGTAGCACCTGCAGATGATGTTGCTGCTGGTACAGTTACTATTGGCCAAGGAAATACGATTACGACAACAGTTGTTGTTGGAAATGTGAATGATACATCAGCATTGGTACCAACAGCTTATGCAGCAACAGCAGGAGTCGAAGACACAGTTGCTCTATCATTTTCAGTTGATTGGTCAGATGTAGCAGGTGCAGCAGATGGTACAAATGGTACTTTGGCTGTCACGATTGATTCTTATACACTTGATACTTTAACAGAAGCACAAATTGATGCAATGTTTACAATCACAGTTACTTCCGGTACTGGCGCGATTGTTGCTGGAACAGCACAACCTGTTATAGTTACAGTTGTTTTCTTTGCAGAACCATCAACTGAAACTATTTATAATCAAGTTGCACTTGACACACTCACATTTAATTTAACATTCACAGTTACTATTTAATTGAATTAAAAAACAATATATAGAATTATCGAAATGAGGTGAGAAGGTGAAAAAAGGAATAAAAGCACTTAAATTTGCTACTATTACGGCACTCCTTTTGGGATCCTTCTTTTCTGTTACCGATTCATTTGCTTACTGGAATAATGGAACTGTACCACCCGATACAGCAATTGGCACCGTTACAACTTCAACATGGGTCCAATACTTTGATTGGGATGTTACTACCACATATGCTGTTGGTGATATTGTCTTTCATAATGGTTCATATTGGATTGCAACAAAAGCTGGTACAAATAGTAAGGAACCTAGTTTAGGTAAACCAGGATCAAATTGGTGGTCACCTTATACTCCATAAGTAAAATTAGAAATTTAATAAAAATTTATATGAATGATGCGAAATAGACTTAATGTTTGTTTCGCATTCGTTTTATTTGATTTTATAAACAACGTAACAATGTTAATTTATGCTTAATGAGATTAATTTTTATGGTTATTTTAGTATATTTGCTTTCATATAAGTAAAAATACTATGTGTTTATGATATAATTATCAAAGAGTAGAGATGTTAAAAAACAAAAATAAAGGTGTGATCAATTCATGGGTAGTGCACAAGTTAAAAATAGTATTTGGAAGCGAATCAGTTCAGCTTTATTTTATGTTGTTGCAGGATTATTACTACTATATATATTTTCAGAATTATTTATGCCAGCACAAACAATCAAAATATTTCAATTTAAACCATACGTCGTTGTTACTGAAAGTATGGAACCAGTAATCAATGTTAATGATTTAATTATTGATGTCAGACCTAATCTTGATAATTTAGAAGTAGGAGATATCATTACGTTTAATGCTGATATAGATTATAACGGAACCAAGGAAGTTGTGACACACTATATTTACTCAATTGGGGAAAATATTGATGGTGAACGAACTTTCAGAACCGTACGCAATGGGGGAACAATACCCGATAATTGGATACTAACAGATGCTGATATTTTAGGGAGATATGCTTTCAGAATACCAAAACTTGGTAATGTGATTAATTTTGTAAAAAGCCCATTTGGTATTGGAACAATAGCTGTAAATGTGATAATTATTGGAACAATCGTATATATTATTAAGTCGAGCAAGAGAAAAGAAGAACCGAAAGAAAATGCAAACGAAGATAAACAACAATAGGATGTGTTAGTTTGGCGAATTACCTTAGTACTGATGAGCTTTTAGAGAAATTAGAACAACAAGAAGCTGGTGTCATTCAAAAGCCACAAAAACCTCAAAAGCCAGAAAAATCTCAAGAATTTGAAGTAATAAAGCAAAAAAGAAAAGTGAAATTTAAATTAAATCGTAAATTTTTCTTTTTCTTAGCAATCATAGCAGCTCTATTTCATATCTTTTATGTATCTATACCTTTGTTATCTGATAATAGGGGAATCAATGCTTTCGGTGTTACCACTATATTAGCAGTTCCTAGTGATCAAGAACTTGGTCAATTTGTGAATGCTAAAGTGGTTTTAATTGAACAAAATGATGCGAATCTTTATGAAGTTGGTGACAATGTCGTTGTTTACGGAGAATATGGAACCGATTTAAACTGGGTCGTAGAGATAGTAAGTATCGATGAGAACAATCATGAAGCTGAAATTACTTTTGATGGAGTTATATCGCATACGGTCAATTTGGATGATATAGAAGGTAAGTATGTGAAAATTGCAGGTTTAATGGGTATTATTAGTTATATATCCTCAAATCTTAAAGGATACATTTTTCTTCTTGGGACTTACATTGTAGGATTTTCAATGGTTTATTATTTTTATATCCGAAAAAAGAAAGATAAACCAGTCTAATCGATTTGGTTTATTTTAATGTGAAAGGGAAATCATGAGCACACATAAAAAACATAAAGTTATAAATATCACTTTCTATATATTTGTCTTTTTAATGCTATTCTATATTGTAGTGAATTCCTTTTTTCCTGAACAGAGCGTTAATCTGATGGGGTTTAAAAGTTATGTCGTTGTATCTGATAGCATGGAACCAGATATTATGATTAACGATTTAGTCATTGTTACGAAAGTTAAAGAAGAAAATTTAGAAATAGGAGATGCAATCTCTTTTTATACTTATTTACCTACTAATCAACGTGATGAATTCAACGATATCATTTATTTAAAAAGTGTTGTTACTCACTATTTAGCTGACATAGTCGTAACAGATGATGACACAATATACAAGACGCATCGTGCAGGTGTACCAATTGATTCTTATGACGATTGGAATGATATTCACGGAGATTCAACGGATATCACATATAATGATATCATTGGAGGAGTAAGATTTGTTATACCAAATGTAGGTGTTGTTCTTAGAGTATTTACAAATCCTATTATGGTTTTATTGATTGTTGTTAATATTGGAATTATTGTTTTTGTAGTCAAGGTTACTAAAAAAGCATTAAGTAAGGATGATAAATCATGATCTGGGATGAATTAATTCAAGAAGAGTTAAAGAAATCATATTTTATTAATCTTGTGGAATTCTTAAAAGCGGAAGATAAAGTAAAAACCATTCTTCCACTTAAAGAAAATAGATTCTCATGCTTAAGATTGACACCATACGATGATGTTAAAGTTGTTATCATAGGACAAGATCCTTATCATAACTTTCATCAAGCTCATGGCCTAGCTTTTAGTGTAGAACAAGGTACTCTACCTCCAAGTTTGAAAAACATCTATAAAGAATTAGTTGATGATTTAAAAATACCTTACCCCAAAACAGGAAATTTATCTGCTTGGGCTAAACAAGGTGTTCTATTATTAAATACTTTACTCACAGTTGAAGTTCATCAGCCCTTAAGTCATAAAGGTAGAGGATGGGAAACCTTCACACTTGAGATAGTGAAAAAAATAAATGAGAAAAATACACCTGTTGTGTTCATCTTATGGGGTGCTCACGCTCAAAAATTCAAGGTTTTTATAGATGCGCACAAACATCACATCATTACTTCTGTACATCCATCACCCTTATCTGCATCTAGAGGGTTCTTTGGATCCAAACCCTTTTCAAAAACAAATCAATTTCTAATTGAACACGATTTGAAACCAATAGATTGGTCTTTAAACTAAAAATGACTTTTTGTCATTTTTTCTTTTTATAAGCATGATTTCAATTATTCATGTATAATAAGAATTACAGAGTGATTAGGAAGCGTTAAGTGTCTAACCGTGGGATATATGGTTGGAACGAACACGAAAGTGGCGGTTTTCTAATGAGTCCGCTGTAAGTGATTATAGTGGACCTCAAATATAGGAGGTCTTTTTTCATGAATGGAAACAAACAGCTTCAAAAACTTGCATTGGCTGCATCATTAGCTGCAGTATCGGTTGTCATTGATGTTTTCTTTAAATATGCATTGGGTATCCAAAATTTTGGATTACCATTTTATGCGGTACCAATTATTTTGGGAAGTATCATTTTAGGTCCAGCATATGGAGTAATTATGGCTTTTGTTGGTGATGGTATCGGTGTTATTTTAGCGAATCAAGGGTACTTACCAATGTTTGTTTTAGCACCTGTGATGTGGGGGTTAGTACCAGGAATATTTTTGCATAAGAGATACACTGCTTATAAATTAGCATATGTCGTACCATTAACTTATTTATTAGCATCATTAAGCAATACATTGGCACTTTATATTCATTTTGGTATGCAGACAACGATTGCATTACTTGTGCTTCGTGTAGGGTTGATTCCGTTTAATTCAGTCATTATCTATATGGTAGTCAAGGATATACATCTGAAACTTTTACCCTTTAGTGAACGCTTTAATTTACAAATTCAGAAGACGTAAGTTTACTTACGTTTTTTTTTTGAAGAAAATGGTTTTAAGGTATAATAAGAGTGGTGATTAAATGGTAAAAATAGTTGGCGCAGGATTAGCTGGAGTTGAAGCAGCGTATTATCTTGCTAATCAAAATATAAAAGTATCTCTATATGAAATGAGACCAAAAAAAATGACACCTGTACATCAAACAGGTCGTTTTGCTGAACTTGTATGTTCCAATTCCTTAAGATCTAATGATATTCATAATGCAGTAGGACTACTAAAACATGAAATGAGGGCATTTGATTCTTTAATTATGCAAGCAGCAATCTATGCGAGTGTACCTGCAGGATCTAGTCTCGCAGTAGATAGAGAACTCTTTTCACTCTTCATCGAAGATAAGATAAAAAACCATCCAATGATTGAAATCATCTATAAAGAATTTAAAGAGATTGATACAGATGAATATACAATTATTTGTGCTGGACCGCTTGCTAGCGATTCATTATCTGAAGAAATTCATAAACTTTTTCATCAAGATAACTTACATTTTTTTGATGCGATTGCACCAATTATCGATGCGAGGTCGATTAATATGGATATTGCGTATTTAAAAAGTAGATATGATAAAGGTGAAGCAGCATACATTAATTGCCCGATGACAAAAGAAGAATATGAAATATTTCATCATGAATTAATACATGCTAAAAAAGTTGAAATCAAGGATTTTGAAAATAATGTTTTTGAAGGTTGTATGCCATTTGAAGTGATGGCGGAACGTGGATTTGAAACTTTACTTTACGGCCCTATGAAGCCAGTAGGTTTAGAAAAAGAACACGAAAAAAGACCCTTTGCAGTCGTACAACTTAGACAAGATGATGCAGCAAAAACCATGTATAATATTGTTGGTTTTCAAACACATTTAACATGGGATGAACAAAAAAGAATTATTCAATTGATACCTGGTTTAGAAAAAACAAAAATCTTAAGATACGGAGTTATGCATAGAAATACTTACCTAGAAAGTCCTAAGATTCTAAATAATTGCTTTCAAACACTTAGTTATCCAAAACTATTTTTTGCTGGGCAAATCAGTGGTGTCGAGGGATATGTCGAAAGTGCTGCATCAGGTTTGAATGCTGCGATTCAGATGAGTCAATTAATTAAAGGTGATGAATTAAAACCTTTTCCCAAAGAAACAATGATGGGGGCTATGGCAAATTATATTTCAACAACGAATAAATCATTTGTACCTATGAATGCTAATTTGGGCTTATTTCCAGCTTTAGAATATAAACATTCAAAAAAAATGCGTAAGGAACTTTATGCGAAACGATCACTTGAAGCACTTGATCTTTTTAAGGGGACACTCATATGACGTATATTGATGACTTTAAAAATTACTTATTGATTGAAAAAAACTACGCGGACAACACAATTACAAGCTATTTGAGAGACATCCACGATTTTCAATCTTTCATTAAAAATGAAGAATTAGCTAGTGATTTGCTAGATGTTACAAGAGAACGTCTGGGTAGACATTTTTTGTCATATCTTGATGGTAAAAAGTATACGAAAAAATCAATAGCACGAAAGATATCCTCATTAAGAACATTCTATGATTATTTAATTGAAAATAAAAACATCGATGTTAATATTTTTACAAATTTAGAAACGCCTAAGATTCCTAAAAAACTACCTCAAATCATCGATGATGATGAAATTGAAATGTTATTCAAATCAATTGATCGATATCACCATTTGGGTTTTAGAAATTATGTAATCTTAGATTTATTATTTAGTTGTGGCTTAAGAGCTAGCGAGCTTACTGGAATGACAATTAAGGATGTTCAATTAAATCGTGAGCAAATCCTAATCCATGGGAAGGGTTCTAAAGACAGATATGTTCCACTTCACAATAAACTCATCAGTGATTTAAAACAATATCTAACCTATATTAGACCTATCTTACTTTCTAAAGGTTCAATGTCTCATGATACACACATCTTCATTAATTATAAAGGGACACCTTTAACTGCGAGAGGTCTTCAAGTTATACTCAAAAAAATTATTAAAGATTCTGGAGAAACCTTTAAGATTCATCCCCATATGTTAAGACATGCATTTGCTACAACACTTTTAAATCATGGAGCAGATTTGCGTGTGGTTCAAGAACTCTTAGGTCATGAACATCTCAAATCCACACAAATATATACCCATGTGTCCAGTGAAGTACTAAAAGAAAAATATAAAACAACACATCCAAGGATGGTGAAAAAATGATTCCTTTTGGAACAATGATTATTGAAGAAGGTTTGGTTTCCAAAGGTGAAATTAGAGAGAGAAAAACAGTTAGAGCCATCATTAAAAATAATGAAAATAAGTTATTGATGTTATATTCCAAACTATTTGATGATTACACTTTTCCGGGTGGTGGAGTCATGGTTGATGAATCCGAAGTAAGCGCTCTACAAAGAGAATTAAAGGAAGAAATAGGCGCAGATGGAATACATATTTTAAGACCTTGTGGAACAACCAAAGAAATGCGGTACGGTGTCAAAGGTAGTGATCATGTTTACATGCAAACATCAACTTACTATTTATGCAACATCCTTGAATTTGGAACTTCAGATTTACAGGGTAGAGAACTTTTACATGGTCTTGATCCCAAATGGGTCACCATTGATGAAGCGATTGAAAAAAATGAATCAGTGATGAAAGATGAAAGACATCAAACTAAAGGATTAAAAACCGTGTTGATCAGAGAAAACACAGTGCTAAAAAAACTCAAGGAGATAGAATTATGCGAAAATTTGAAGTGATTGAAAAATATAAAAACTCAGGAATTGCTATTCCTAAAAGAGCAACCGATAGTAGTGCAGGTTACGACTTAGCAAGTGTTGAAAATGTGATCATCGAACCAGGTGAAATTAAAATGATTCCTACAGGTTTAAAAGTGACGATGCCAAAAACTGAAGCATTATTTATCTTTGCTAGATCCTCTCTTTCAATTAAAAAGGGACTTATGATGAGTAACAGTGTTGGTGTCATTGATTCTGATTATTATAATAATCCTGATAATGAAGGACATTTAATGGTATCTTTGATCAATGTGAGAAATGAAGCTATGTCTATTAAGAAAGGTGAACGTGTTGCTCAAGGTATCTTTTTAAGATATGAAAAAACATCTGATGATGAAACCAATGGCAACGTTCGTTTAGGTGGATTTGGAAGTAGTGGTCATTAATCTTGTTTATTTCTGCCTATTTTAATAAAATAGTGAAATAAAAATTGATTAATTTGAAATTTCGTAAATTAAGGTTTGATTATGCTTAAAAATCAAATGATTAACTTGCAAAAGACCATTAAATATGTTATATTTATTAAGGCTATGAAAATAAGCATGTACCATGTTTGCAGCTCGAGTGCCTTAGGGTGAGTATGTTTAAGTGGTACAGAAGAAAAAACAAAAATGGAGGAATTAAATTTTATGGCAGTCGTTTCAATGAAACAATTATTAGAATCTGGAGTACATTTTGGGCATGCAACACGTCGTTGGAATCCTAAAATGGCACCATACATCTTCACGTCTAGAAATGGTATTTATATCATCGATCTAAAAAAGACAGCTGAAGAAATCGAGAAGGCTTATCAAGCACTATTTAAAATTGTGCAAGATGGCGGTAAGGTACTCTTTGTTGGTACAAAAAAACAAGCTCAAGAAGCTGTTAAAGTCGAAGCTATTCGTACTGGTCAATTTTATGTTGATCAACGTTGGTTAGGTGGAACATTAACAAACTTCAAAACTATTCGTCGTCGGATTAAGAGATTACATGATCTCTATAAGATGGAAGCAGATGGTATTTTTGAAAAACTTCCTAAAAAAGAAGTTCAACAATTGAAGCATGAGCGTGAACGTTTGGAAAAATTTCTTGGTGGTATCAAGGATATGAAAAAAGTTCCTGAAGCAATCTTTATTGTTGATCCAAGAAAAGAAAATAATGCAATTTTAGAAGCTAGAAAATTACATATTCCTGTTTTCGGAATTGTTGACACAAACTGTGACCCAGATGATGTCGACCATATCATCCCAGCTAATGACGATGCAATTCGTGCAGTCAAACTGATTACTTGGGTTATGGGTAATGCAGTAATTGAAGCTCAAGGTGGAGTTGTAGAAAAATATGATGATGAACCTATCACATCTGGACCTCCAAGAAGAGAAAGAGCTCCTTACAAACCAAGAGAACAAAGAACTCCTTATGTAAAACCAGCAGTTAAAACTCCTGTTGCAGAAGAAGTTAAAACTCCAGTAGTTGAAAAAACTGAAGCTGCAGAAGAAGTTAAAGCACCAGAAGTTAAAAAAGTTGTTGCTAAGAAAGTTAAAACTGAAGTTGTAGCAGAAGTTAAAGCTCCAGTAGTTGAAAAAACTGAAGCTGCAGAAGAAGTTAAAGCACCAGAAGTTAAAAAAGTTGTTGCTAAGAAAGTTAAAACTGAAGCCGCAGAAGAAGTTAAAGCACCAGAAGTTAAAACTGAAGTTGTAGCAGAGGTTAAAGCACCAGTAGAAAAAGAAGTTGTTGCTAAAACTGACGCATTAACGGAAGAAAATCTTAAAACAATGACAGTTGCTGATCTTCGTTCATTAGCTAAAGAACGCGGACTTACCGGTTATTCAGCCCTTAAAAAAGCAGAACTTATTGACACACTAAAATAATGCTAAAAAGGGGATAACTTATCCCCTTTATTTTTAAAAATATAACAAGAAATTAATCTATAGGAGGATTTACATATGGCAATAACTGCCCAATTAGTAAAAGAATTAAGAGAAAAAACAGGCGCGGGTATGATGGACTGCAAACATGCACTAGAACATACTGCAGGTGATATCGATGCAGCAATTGATTACTTAAGAGAAAAAGGTATTGCAAAAGCAGCTAAAAAAGCAGGAAGAATTGCAGCTGAAGGATTGTGCAACGTTGTTGTAAGTGGAAACGAAGCAATTATTTTTGAATTAAATTCAGAAACCGACTTTGTTGCAAAAAATACAAAGTTTTTAGATTTGTTAGATAATGTTGGACAAACTATTTTGAATTCAAAAGCTAAAAATTCTGAAGAAGCACTTGAATTAGTAGCTAACGGAAAAACATTAGAATTTGTATTAGCTGAAGCAACATCAACTATCGGAGAAAAATTATCATTAAGACGTGTATCTAGAGTTGTTAAAACAGATAAACAAGGATTTGGTTTTTATAAACATATGGGTGGTCGGATTGCAGTACTAACAGTGCTTGCTGATGATAAACCAGAAGTTGCTAAAGATATCGCGATGCATATCGCAGCTCAAAAACCACTATATTTAGATCGTTCACAAGTTAATCAAGAAACTTTAGAACATGAAAAACATATCTTAACCCAGCAAGCATTAGCTGAAGGTAAACCAGCAAATATTGTTGAGAAAATGGTTATTGGACGTTTAAATAAATATCTACAAGATATCTGTTTAGTCGATCAAGGATTTGTTAAAGATCCTGACCTAAAAGTCAGTGCATTTTTAAAACAAAACCAAACTTCAGTGGTAAGTTTTATTCGTCTTGAAGTTGGCGAAGGTATTGAAAAGAAAGAAGAAGATTTCGCAGCTGAAGTAGCTGCTCAAGTACGTAAATAAATAAAAAAAAGGGGCGTGGCTGAAGTGTACCAAAGAGTTATTTTAAAACTTAGTGGAGAAGCATTGAAGGGTAATGGAGCCTACGGTATTCATCCTACAACAGTGAAAGGCATTGCTACCGAAATAAAAGAGATTTATGAGCTTGGAGTCCAGATTGGAATTGTTGTAGGTGCAGGTAACCTATGGCGTGGGACTACAGGTGAAGAACTTGGTATGGATCGTGCTCAAGCAGATTATATGGGTATGTTAGGTACGATTATGAATGGATTGGCTTTACAAGATGCACTAGAATCTATTGATGTACCAACAAGAGTTATGACAGTGCTACCAGTAGCTTCTGTAGCTGAGCCATATATCAGAAGAAGAGCGATCAGACATTTTGAGAAAAACAGGGTTTTAATCTTATCTGGAGGAACCGGTTCACCCTTCTTTTCAACTGATACAGCAGCCGCACTTCGTGCAGCAGAACTCAATGCTGATATCATTTTAATGGCTAAAAACGGTGTTAAAGGTGTCTATGATAAAGATCCTAAAAAATTTAAAGATGCAACCATGTATGATGAAGTATCTCAGGGTCAGATAATTTCTCAAAAGCTAAGGGTTATGGATACTACAGCAGCATCAATTTGTCGTGAAAATAAGATTAACATTCTCGTTTTCAATATGAATGATAAAGGAAATATTAAAAAAGCAGTTTTAGGGGAAGCCATTGGAACATTGGTAAAATGGGAGGATTAACTCATGAATAATGAACAAGCAGATTTAATTTTAATGGAAGTTGAAGATCATATGACAAAAAGCATAGAAATCCTACGAAAGGATTTCGCTGCAGTTCGTACTGGTAGAGCAAACCCAGCACTAATGGACAAAATTATGATTAGTTATTATGGTGTTGATACACCACTTAGACAGATTTCATCTATCGGAGCTGTTGAAGGGAATCAATTATTCATTAAACCTTTTGACAAGTCAACATTAAAAGCTATTGAGCATGCAATTTATGCATCAGACTTAGGACTTAATCCAATCAATGACGGTATAGGCATTCGTTTGATACTGCCATCACTCAACGAAGAAAGACGAAAAGAATTGGTTAAGGAAATTGAAAAGATGGGCGAGCATGCTAAAGTGAGTGTTCGTAATGTCAGAAGAGATGGTAATGAACATATTAAGCGTCTAGGGTTATCAGAAGATGATGAAAAAGGTTATCATGGTGATGTTCAAGAACTCACAGATAAGTTCATTAAAAAGGTTGAAGAAGAGATTGAGCTTAAGTCTCAAGAACTTCTAAAAATTTAAAAAAATTAGATAAAAAAAAGGCTATCTGCCTTTTTTTGTTTAAATATGTTAAAATATTATAAATATTTAAAAAGTGGATTAAATAGAGTATAATG
>CAZVDQ010000023.1:0-22992 GCA_964625435.1 uncultured Mariniplasma sp. | reverse complement strand
CATTAGATGATAACAAATACATTTTTTATTTAAATGTTTAAATGCTATGTTAAACTATCTTTGAAGGAGTGATGAAATGCTTAAAATTTTAATTAGTGGTTTCATGCCTTTTGATCAAGAAAATATAAATCCATCATTTGAGGCAATCAAAAATATTCAAATTAATGAGATTAACTTGAAATTAATTCGTATAGAATTACCAGTTGAATTCACTCAATCTAGCCAACTAATTATAGAAAAAATTAGCGAAAAAAATCCTGATATTATTCTAATGATTGGGCAAGCAGGTGGAAGAGAATATATTTCACTCGAAAGAATTGCAATTAATCTTGATGATGCAACAATTGCCGATAACATAGGCAAAAAACCTATTGATCAACAAATAATTAAAGGGGGTTCTTCTGCTTATTTTCAAACCCTCCCAATAAAGAAATTATATACTGCACTAAAAGAAAAGAACATTCCTGTCATCGTTTCCAATACAGCCGGAACTTACGTATGCAATCATATTATGTATTCTGTTCTTCACTATCTAAGAATTACTAATCATCACGCAATTGCAGGATTTATACATGTTCCGTACAGTCACGAACAAACACAAAATAAACCCAATGTTTTTTCAATGAACTTAGAAGAGATTACTTCAGCACTCGAAATTATCATCCAAACATTGATTGAGGTGAACAAATGAAAGAATATACTTTATCAGAATTGATTTATGGACTTGAAAATAATCAATGGACATCACTAGATTTAGTTAATATGTATCTATTACAAATAAAAACACTGGATACATCTTTAAATGCAGTAGCTGAATTAAATCCTGATGCATTATCAATTGCTCAAGTTTTAGATGAAGAAAGAAAAATCAGAGGTCCAAGAAGTTTGTTACATGGGATCCCTATTCTAATTAAAGACAACATAAATACCAAGGATCAAATGCATACAACTGCTAATTCATTGGCACTTGCAGATTTAATAACACCTTATGAAGCCACAATTGTTACAAAATTAATTCAGGCTGGAGTTATTATACTAGGTAAAGCAAATTTATCAGAATTTGCTTATTTTATGAGTTATGACAAAATGCCTTCTGGATATGGTTCAAGGAATGGACAAGTAAAAAATCCATATAACGAAAAGATTGATCCACTCGGATCTTCTACAGGATCTGCAGTAGCAGTTGCAGCTAACATGATTCCAGTTGCTATTGGCACAGAAACAAATGGCTCACTCATGGCACCGGCATATCGAAATTCGATTGTATCCATGAAGCCTACATTTGGATTGGTATCAAGATATGGGATTATCCCTATTAGTGAAACACAAGATACAGCAGGACCGATGGCAAAAAGTGTTGAAGATTGTGCTCTTCTGTTAAGCTTAATGGTCGGATATGATGAAAAAGACCAATATACATCGAATGCACAAAAAATAAATTTAGACTTGGTTGGAGCTACTCAAAAATCGGTTGTTGGAAGTAAAATCGCAATTTTAAATTTTTCAAATCACCCATATAAAGATGAAGAAATGAAAATATTAAATGAGGCAAAACTCAAACTTCAAGAAAATGGATTGATTGTTGAAGAAATAACAATTGAATCAAATCCTATGAAAAATGATGAATCACTGCTTTATGAGTTCAAAAACAGTTTAAACGCTTATTTGAAAACAGTTCATGGTTACACAAAAATGAAATCATTAACTGAAATTATAGATTTCAATCTCGAACATCAAGAAAAATGTTTAAAATATGGTCAAAGCATCCTTGTCGCCGCTGATAAAACGAGTGGTGATTTAAATGATCCTAATTATATTAAAATTAGAGAATCACTACTCACGGAAGCAAATCGTCTCGAGGATTTAATGCATGAAAAAGGAATTGATGCCTTACTATCTACTACGTGGACTTCATATGCACCAATTGCTGGAAATCCATCGATATGTGTTCCTGCAAAAGCATTAACTGATTTAAACCCCATATCTATTGTCTTTGTTGGGAAAAAGTGGAATGATGAAAAACTCATTTCAATTGCTCACACATATGAAAAGGCAACACACCACAGAATCCCCCCTAAATTAGCAAAATAGATTCAAAAAGGCATTTCTTTATGTGTTTTTTAACACATTTTTGAGAATTACCTTTTTCATTTGCACTTCTCACGATTTAGGTATATTTTTAAAGTGTAAGGTGGTGATGAACATGACTAAGTTGTATATTATAACAGGAGCAAATGGTCACTTAGGAAATTCAATTATTCGTATGCTTGTCAATCAAAATGTTATAATTAGAGGTTTGATTTTACCTTTTGATTCAGATAAAATGTTAAAAAAACTAGGTGTTAAAGTCTATCGTGGTGACATTAGAAAGATTTCCACGCTAGAGCCTTTATTCGATACATCAAAAATTAATGATAATCAAATAGAAATTCATGTGATTCACACCGCAGGAATTGTTTCTATAGCTGCAAAAAAATTACCTCTATTAGAGGCAGTCAATATAAATGGAACGAAAAACATAGCAGATTTAGCTTTGAAACATAAAGTTCATAGATTTGTTTATATTAGTTCAGTTCATGCTATAGAAGAATTAGACGAACCTTTTGTAATTGCTGAAGCGAATCATTTTAACCCAGATCTTGTTCATGGAGCTTATGCAAAAACGAAAGCCATTGCTACACAATATGTCTTAGATAAAGTGCCTGAGGGTCTAAATGCTATCATTGTTCACCCTTCTGGGATTATTGGTCCATATGATTATGGAAAAGCTCATATGACGATGATGATTGAGGATTATCTCAATGGATACTTAACATCAAGAATTAACGGTGCTTATGATTTTGTTGACGTCAGAGATGTTGCAAGTGGATCTATTCAAGCAACAATGACAGGTAGGATTGGTGAATGTTATATTTTATCAGGGCATCACATTCATCTGAAGGAATTATTTGATAATTTGAAGCTTCTTAGTGGTAAAAAACTAAAAATCAATGTACTTCCAATGTGGTTTGCAAAAATAACAGCACCTTTTGCAGAAATATTTTATAAATTAAGAAAATTACCACCTATCTATACATCTTATTCACTTTATACTTTGAAAACCAACTCTAATTTTTCTCATGATAAGGCTAAAGCTGAATTACTTTATAATCCAAGACCATTAAATGAAACTCTATACGATACAATGAAATGGCTAGTTTCTGAACATCGATTAAAAAGAAATCACGTTATCAGATATATTAAATTGCTTAAGCCTCTCCAAAAGTTATAAAAAGAAGTTCACTCTGAACTTCTTTTTTTATTTGAATTTATTAAATTTTTCCAAATCTGCAATCAACCAATATTGATAACCATCTGGAGTTCTATCTAAAAAATGATAAATAATTAAATATCTCCTAATGGTGACATAATCTTCATAAACGTTCCTTAAAATATCGTTTACTTCTGGCTCTGTGTAATTTTTATTAGGGACAAATAAGTGACATATCATACAAAGCAATATGTATTTCTTTTTTTCTCTTGCTGGAAATTGTTTGATTTGTAATGGATTTTGTGATATTAGCAAAATATCTTTCGCCCTTTGAATATCACTTTCACTAATTTCAAACATGATTTCACTTTTATTGTTCATATTCTATTTCACTTTCTTTATTTTGATACCATTCTTTAGCAGCTTCAATTTCTTCACGACTTAACTGATGACCATATTCTGTCCAAAATACTTCTACATTAGCATTTGCACTTTGAAGCATTTGTGTCAATTCTTCCACCTCGTGATCAGGCATCATTTTATCAAATCTACCCGCACCAATGAATACTTTTGTTCCTTGAAGATTAGGTAAATCCACTTCCCTTAAAGGAACCATAGGATGAAACAAAATAGCTTTTGAAAATGCTTGTTCATAATGGAATAAAACACTTACTGCTATATTGGCTCCATTGGAGTATCCAATCGCAACTACTTTTTTACAATCAAATTTATATTTATTTCCACAACTTCTAACAAAGTCACAAAGATTATGAGTTTCTTCAATCAAACTATCTTTATCAAAGACACCCATAGTAATGCGTTTGAAAAATCTAGGCATACCATATTCTAGCACATTACCTCTCACACTTAAAATATTGGCTTCTGAATCAATTTTTTTGGCTATTGAAATTAAATCATTTTCATTACCGCCAGTACCATGAAGCATCAGTAAAGTTACATCCTTATTTCCTTGAATAAATATATGTTCCATTTAAGTCCTCCATTATCTAAATCTAATGTCAGCAAAATAAATACATATGCATAATGATGAAGTCGTTTAGTACTATTATATATCTTTATTAGATAGTCATTTTCATCTATGATTTTACCACGATAAAGAATTTTATTCATGTACTTTACAAAAAATTATAGAATATTTGATTTTTTCATTTTTTTGTACTGTACCATTTTCATAAACATTAAAAAAGTGTATAATTAATATAGACACTCATTACTGCTTGACTGTCAACAAGGAGTGGTCAATTGAAAAAGAAAAAATATTGGTATAAACTTGATAATGCAGGTAAGATTTTTCCTGCAGTTTCCAAAGACGATCGAAGCAATGTTTTTCGCTTGTCTTTTTACCTCGATGAAACAATAGATCCTGTGGTTTTAGAGGAAGCTGTTAATAAAGTACTTCCACGTTTTGAAACGCTTGCTGTTCAATTGAAAAATGGACTATTTTGGAATTATTTTTCTTCAAATCATCGGCATTTTGTTGTTGATAAAGAACCTGCAGAACTCTGTAAATATTTCAAACCTATGAATAATCATGGGTTCCTTTTTAAAGTATATTACCTTAATAACAAAGTAACACTTGAAACATTTCATGCTTTAACAGACGGTGCTGGTGCGCTTCATTTCTTAAAATCTATTATTTATCATTATTTCAAGCTTCGTGGTTTCAAAATTGATCACGAAGGCAGCATATTAAGTGAAAAACCTTATTCTAAAAAAGAGAGCGAAGACAATTTTGTTACCAATTATGATAAGAACAAAAGACGCAATCTACAAGAAGAAAAAGCATATCATCTTGAGGGTGAACATTTTAGTCATCATTGGGTTCTCTTACTCAAGGCAAAAGTAGATACAAAAGCCTTAATAAATCTAGCGAAAACTAAATATCATGCAACAATCACTCAATTCATCACTGCACTTTTAGCATATAGTATCTACAAAGAAACAAATGATTTCATCGGCAATAAAAAACCATTAAAGATTTTTGTTCCAGTAAATTTAAGACCGTATTTTGATTCAGTTACATTAAGAAATTTCTCATTATATATAAAGGGTACATATGATAGTAAAAAAACAGATTGGACCTTTGATGAAATGTTAGCTTTAACAAAAGAACAATTTGTTGATCAGCTCGATAAAGATAAGCTTCAATCAAGAATTAGTTCTTTAGTTGGATACGAAAAAAATATTTTTATTCGCATCTTGCCTCTTTTCTTGAAGACCATAGCATTCAAAATCGGATATAGCGTCCTTGGAGAAAGCATTAGTAGTTGTTCAATTTCAAATTTAGGAATTGTTACCTTACCTATAGAATGTGATCACAAAATACTCGATGTGGATTTTGTTAATGCTGGTTATGGATTGGCAATGACATTAATCTCCTTACATTCATTTACAAATATCACTCTTAGCACCCCACTAAAGGACTTATCAATTATTAACCATGTCATATCATTTTTAGTGGATGAAGGCTTAGAAATTACACTTGATACCAATTACAAGGAGGGCTATGATGAAATATTGTAAATCCTGTAAAGTTAATTATGATACAACATTAGAACATTGCATGCTCTGTAATTGTGAATTAGAAGAAATCGAAAACACAGAAGCAACCTATAAGTTTAGTGAAATAAAAAAAAGATCTAATTCTCGTTTCTTTTACCGCTTTTTCTTCTTCATCAATATTATTAGTGCTTTAATATCAATCTATTTAGACTATAGCGCTAATGGTTTCCCTCTAACTTGGTCTTGGGTAGTTGCAATTAATAATTTATATGTAATGGTGATGTTTATCATTCTTGCTATACCTACAATGTGGACTTCTAAGTTAACTAAAGTTTTGATTACTACTGTCATGTTAGTCTTATTGATTGGACTAGCTATTAGAGACTATTATTGGGCAATTGATTACGTTTTTCCAATTGTTGTAGCAACCAACATTCTACTGATTACAATTTTAATTATTACAAATAAGAAAAAATGGTACGATTATTTTGCGAGTTTAATCATCATCACTGTTATTGGATTGATTCCTGGTTTACTGAATTTAATCCATCTTACGCATGAGCCTCTTCCTAGCTTCATTTGCTTTGTTTATGCACTCATAACACTCATGGGAATTATCTTTCTTCCTTCAAAATCTAGTCGAGAGGAATTCAAAAGAAGATTTCATGTATAAAGGCGAATATTTCGCCTTTTTTTATAGACCCACATCAAGAAAAAAACCACATTACTGTGGTTTTATTTGATCTGTATTACTTTTATGTGAATTTTGATGTGTGGAGATATTCTTATTTATCATCTGTTTAACCATATAGTTAAATATCTCTTTTCTTGTAATCAACCCTATGAATGTACCAAAATCATCTAAAACTGGTACAAAATTTTGTCTTGTTGCTACATCAATAATATCTTCCATATTGGTATAAATAGGAACTGAAACATTATCTTTATTTCTTGGAACCTTTGAAACTAAGATGGATTCGGTTTTAGAAAAGTTGAGCTGTCTTTCTTTAATAAACCATAACAGGTCTCCTTCGCTCAGTGTACCGACATATGCTCCCTTTTTATTTAAAATAGGGATTGAATTATATCTGTAGATTTGCATTTTCTCTAAAGCTTGACGAATCGTAAAATCATCATAAATATACGCTACTTTTTCCTTAGGTGTCAAACAAAATAAAACGTTCATAGTTACTCCTTTAATCTTTTTTTTAATTCGGTGTTTAGTTGATTACGTGAGCTTATGAATTCATCATTTCTAGTTAAATATCACATGAGACAAAAAAGAACTAGCCCTATTTAATAAATTGGGCATCTTTTTAACAAAAACCACAATTTACTGACATTGGTTACATAATATCTGTGTCTATTTGTCTAAATATGATGATTTAAGTATGCTGCCACATACTTAATATACATACATTTTGAAGAATTCGTTATACTGTAATTCGTGCTAAATGATCTGGATTGGATTTATACTTTTATTATAACATAGTTATAATTATTTTAAAGCTAAATACTAGATTAGATGCGTATATCACATAATTTAATATAAACCATGTTTAGTAATTTAATCCTAATCTCAATTATTATCATTATTCTACTTATTTCAACAAAAAATAGAAACTATTCAACATAGTTCCTATCTTTTTTTATGTGTTTTTTATTAAAAGCTTTTCCAAAATTCTATATTCAATTATACGTTGACTCCTCTTTTGCCTCGAATCAGCAAAATGATTGCAAAAATTATTGTGTATAACGAACATCCGAAAAATGCTATCCAACTCCACAAAGTTTCATTTGCTGTACCATATGCCAAAGATGGAATAAATAATATAGCAAATAGTGGTAATGCCATTGAAATAGCTGTACCTGAACCAAGAACCATTTCTTCTGCTACTGGAGTTTCCAAATTCGGATCAACACCCTTTAAGAGAGCTAATCCAGTTGAGGCAACACCTGTTAGCATCCCAAATAATCCAATAAAGTATTCATCTTGATATTTTGGATATATACGCTTAGTCATATATTTCAAATAGAACAACGTTACTGTTCCTGCAATTGCAGCAGTAAGAATTAATTGAACACCATATGATGCTAGGAAGTCTAAAGTAATCGTTAAGACAGAACCCGCAATCATAACATTAAACGCAGCAGATGCCATATTTGAAAGAATATAATTATTTGTCATGAAACGAATATTTTTGCCCTTCTTTTCAAAACGTCTTAAAACTTGTTTGTATAATAATGCTATCAGAATACCTATAATGAAATTAAAGCCTTTGAGAATGCCAAAAACTGTACCTCCTATGCCTGTTTCACCAAGCACCTGATGTGCACCATACAAAATCAAATAAACTAGCCCATAGATAATTGAAATGATAATACCTTGAGTAGTTATACCATCAAGCATACTAATTTCCTTTATCGTGTCTATTTCTACAGTCATCTTATTCACTGATAATTCATCATATTTCTTGGGTTTCAAAACACCTCGTTTTTTACTTACCAAATTAATAAGGATAACCCCAACGGTTCCACCAAAAACAAACCCCAAGAAGGCATAAGAGACCCCTAAGGTAGGTCCATTTCCACCTAACATATCGGTCCACATTTTACCAATAGATAGCGCTAAACCCGGTCCTTGTCCAAAACCTAAAGCTACCAACATTCCAGATCCAACAAATTTATCACTAAATAAAACGAAAACAAGGAAGATACCTATAGCAGCTTGCAAAGCATATGTACTCGTAATAAGCATTCCTGTTGACCATATTTTTTTCTTAATTTTGCTATCATCTCTTTTTAATGCTAAAGCAATAAACCCAATAGCTAGTGCATGATAAACAATATAACCCATGGCATTCACATCAATAAATGTATCTTCACCAATAAGAATTGGTGCAAAGACAAGTGAGATAACAAGACCGATAAATCCACCCAATAAAGCGGTTGGGATGACAACCTTATTTAAACCGGGAACCCATGTCTTTAAGACTTTTGCTACAAACATTAAAACTCCAATTAATAGAAAATATACGATAATGCCCCATTCTTGCATGTTCTTACTCTCCTTTTATGTAGTTGATTGAATCCATAATTATTATTGGATCATTAATTCTGATAAGATAAGTCTTTTCCTCATAGTCAAATGATAAATAATTTTTTTGAGTTAGGACAAGTCCACTTATTACATCAGCATGAAATGTATATTGATGCTTTTTATTTGATAAGAATAAATCATTCTTATTTAAGGTAATATTCATATCACCAATTACAATTCTTCTATTTTTAACAAAATCAATTTCAATAAGCCTTCCAAAAGAATGTATTTCATTTAAAATTGCTTCTGGAATCTTTTTCTTCTGCAAGTGATCCCATTCAATCAAATTATCAAATGGTAAACCTTCAATAAATTCATATGGGTTAATATGAGCAATTTTTCCACAAGATTTGCAATATATATCATTTCCCTTTGTTTCTATAGTTTGAAGATTTTTACAGATTGGGCAATAATAGATATATTTTTCCAAACCAACAGCTTTTTCCTTTGATCGATAGATGATTTTTTCTTTTCTATTCCATTCATAATCATTAAACGAAATAGCTTCTCTAAGTTTTTCTTCAATCTGAACAATAGATAAATTAGCTATCTGAGATTCATTCATCAGTGGTTGATAGTGGATGTGAAAATCACCTTTTTTTCTTCTCTTCCCCCATCTTGGAGAAGCTAAATAACCACCATTTATTTTGGCTAAAACAACCTCATGTTTAATTTTTTTGATTAATTTTGCAGTACTCACGTATGAAACTTCGGTTTGCTCTCCAAAATATGAAGCATTACCTTCTGGAAATATCATAATACCCCGGTGATCATGATTAAAAGCATGAATAATACCTCTAATCGTCTGAATATCATTTTGACCTTTCCGTTTTGCAATAGATTTCGAAATCTTTGTTAATAAAAAATTATACCAAGGATTTGTATACAATAGATTACCCGTAATGGGATAAGGATACTCTTTTAAATTCAATTCTACATATAAAGGATCATTTAATGATGCATGATTTACAATCAAAAAATAGGGTTCCTTTCTTTTAGGATCAAACTCGGAATATGTAAATTTAAAGTTATATCTAGGATAGAAAATGAGTTTTAAAACAAGTCTGCCAATTTCTTCTCTTATCTTCATAACACTCTCCCTTTCCTATCATTATACGATAAAATACTTTGAATTTCCAACAATTTTTTCATTTTGACTTTTATGTTGATAAAAAAAAGGGGTTAAAGTGAACTTTAACCTCCTTATTTTTTTTAGATTTCCATCAAAGGTATATCAAATGCCTCACAAACACCAGGGCATGTACAATGACCTTGGTAAATGTTAACACCCTTTTTAAGAGGCTCTGAACGATTCATTGCAATATCTAAACCATCGTCTGCAATAAGCAGTCCATACTTAAGCGTTGCATTATTCAATGCGATTGTTGAAGTTCTTGGTACTGCTCCTGGCATATTAGCCACTGAATAGTGAATGATACCATCAACAACATAAGTAGGATTATCATGATAAGTTGCTTTACTTACTTCTGTTGAACCACCTTGGTCAATAGCAACATCCACAATAACACTTCCTGGACGCATATCTTTATAATAAGATCTCTTAATCAGTTTTGGTGCTTTTGCACCAGGTAATAAAACAGCTCCAATAACTAAATCAGATTCTTTCACAGAACGCTCTATATTATCGTTACTGCTATATAAAGTCTGAATACGATTTCCATAAATATCATCTAAATAAGTCAATTTTTTTAGATTTACATCTAAAATAGTAACTTTTGCTCCCATACCTACAAGCATTTTCAATGCATTTTCACCAACAACACCGGCTCCTATAATTGCAACCTTAGCTTGATCAACGCCTGGAACGCCAGAAATTAGAACACCACTTCCGCCAAAGGGTTTTTCCAAATATTTCGCGCCTTCAATAGCACCAAGTCTACCTGCAACTTCACTCATTGGTTTTAAACATGGTAGTGAATGGTCTTCAAGCTCAATGGTCTCATACGCGATTGATTGAGTTTTAGATTCAATTAGTGCATTTGTTAATGCTTCATTAGCTGCTAAATGCAAATAAGTATAAAGCAGTAATCCTTCTCTCAAATAAACAAACTCTGATTCCAAAGGCTCTTTTACCTTGACAATCATCTCTGATGATTTCCATACATCAGCTGCAGATTTAATAATCTTTGCTCCAGCACTGATGTAATCTTCATTGCTAAAGCCTGAATTAACTCCTGCATTATTCTCAACTAATACGCTGTGTCCGTGATGGATATACTCTTTTACACTACTTGGTGTCAATCCAACACGAAACTCATTGTTTTTTACTTCTTTTACTGTTCCAATAATCATGATTTTCTCCTTTGAAAATAATCGTATCTTCTACAATTATTGTAACATAAGTATGATATAAAATCATATGCTTTTTTATAGATTTTTATTAATGTTCTGATAATGCTTAATAATGATTGATTTTATCTTTTCAGGTTCTCTAAGTAATGCGTGAATTTCATTGAGACCTTTTCTATTTTTTTTAGTTTCTAACCATAATTTAAGATATCCTTTAGGACCATATTTTTCATTGATATGTTCTAATGCTCGTTTTACATGCTCATCTTCACTTAAATCAGGATAATGCTTAAATCCAAACTGAACTGTTCTTTGAATAACAATTTCAGCATTAATATCACGATCAGCTTCGGCAATAATCTTTCCATAGATGCTTCTTGGAGCATTACTATTTGATGCTCGATGATCCTCAATTGCTTCCTTCATTAAAGTTCTTTGTTCCTTATCAAACCATGGTGTTAACTTAGTGTCCTCAAATAAAAAACGACCACCTGTTAAGTGATGATCTTTTCTTCCAAATTGCATTCCAATATCATGATAACAAGCAATCACATAAACCATGTCTAAGTTAACATCGTAGTTGTTAGCAATATCAATAGAATTTTCTATGATGCTATAAACATGATTGGGTTGATGTGCCATATCAAAAGATTGATACATCTGAATAATGTTGTTTTCTAAATATACTTTGAGTTGCTTTTCCATAAGTACCTAATTTCCAAACTTGATATGATCTTTAAGTGACTTGAATACATGTTTATCAGATTTATAGCTAAGCATATCTAAAACATCTGTTTCGTCTACCCATATGGCTTCAGCAATTTCTTCTTCTTGTCTATTTAGTACATACGTTTTCGCCTTTGCTAAAAAATAGACAACATCTTTAAGCACACCCGGTCTTGGGGAATATCGAGTTTGGTCCTTGAATTGATCAAATATTTCAACATCAAGACCAGTTTCTTCTTTAACTTCACGTACAGCGGTCATGATTTCACTCTCATTTTTCTCTACATGACCTTTTGGAAAGCCAAAATGCAACCCGAATTTTTGTTGAACGAGTACGTATTGATATTTATCTTGATATTTTCTAAAGATGACGGCTCCACATGATTTTTCTTTTCTCATATTTTACACCTTCTTATTCTTATTTTTAGTATATCATATTGTTAAATCATTTTGTTTTTAATTGGCATCTTCAAGTTGCCAAAAGCGGTTTCATAGGGTATAATTATACTAGTATAAGTAAAATTTAACAATTTCGATAAAAGGAGTGTCTATCGTGAAGATTCTATTCTGCAGTTCTGAAGCATTTCCATTTAGTAAAACCGGTGGCTTGGCAGATATGGCTCTTTTTTTACCTAAATCACTTAAACAACAAGGTCATGATGTTAGAATTATTACTCCTTATTACAAAAATATCGCTAAATATCACAAGGAAATGACATTACTTGGTTCATCAACAATAACCATGGGTGGAATTGATACTGTGGTTCATTATTATCAGTTACTTTATGAGGAAATCCCTTATATTTTTGTACAAAATATGCATTATTTTGAACGTGATCAACTTTATGGATATCATGACGATGCTGAAAGATTTTCCTGTTTCAGTTATTCCATTCTTGAAAGTTTAAAAACGCTTGATTTCTATCCTCAAATTATGCATTTGAATGATTGGCAAACCGGTATGGTTCCATTTTTGTTAGATGAACACTACCGAAAAATAAATGATCAATATTTCTGTATCCACACATTACTCACAATTCACAATCTTGAATATCAGGGATCATTTGATCCATATGTTGCTAGGTTTTTTAATGTGGATTTTAATTATACTTACATGCATTTTGAACGTGTAAACTTTTTAAAGGCTGGTATTGAAAGATCTTCAAAAATTAATACTGTTAGTCCTTCATATCGAAATGAAGTATTAACCAGTGACTTCGGTTTTTCATTAGATGGAGCATTAAATAATCGTGCAAATGATTTTATAGGTATTTTAAATGGTATTGATAAAAAAGTATTTGATCCAAAAACCGATCATCATTTAGTTGCTAATTACGATGCGACGAATTTTAAAGAGGGAAAACTAAAAAACAAAGAAAAATTACTGCATCATTTTGATTTAGACGTTGATCTCAAAGAACCTTTAATTGCATATGTTGGTAGATTAGCAACACAAAAAGGTATCAATTTAATGACTCAAATTCTTGAGGAAACGATTGAATATAGCAATTCAAGATTTATTCTCATGGGTTCAGGTAATGACGCTTATCAAGACTACTTCCGTTACTTATCTTATAAATATCCAAAACGAGTCGCGAATTATATTGGTTTTAATGAAGAAATTGCCCATCAGATTTATGCTGCAAGTGATTTATTCATGATGCCTAGTAGGTTTGAACCATGCGGACTAGGACAACTGATAGCAATGAAGTATGGTTCACTTCCCATCGTACGTGAAACTGGAGGATTAAAGGATACAGTTATCTCTTACAACCAATATAACGGAGAAGGTACAGGATTTACTTTTTCGAATTATGATGCTTACGAATTAAAGGAAAAATTATTTGAAAGTATTCATTTATATAAAAACAAAAAAAGAGCTTGGCAAAAATTAGTTAAACAAGCAATGACTCAAGATTTCAGCCTTGAAAAAATGGCAAATGAGTATGAAAAGCTATACCAAATTATATTAGGAGTGTGAACATATGGAAACATTAGCATTAATCCTTGCAGGTGGCAAAGGAAGTAGACTTGACATTTTATCACAAAGACGCAGTAAACCCGCAATGCCATTTGCCGGTAAGTTTAGAATTATCGATTTCACATTAAGCAACTGTGCTCAATCTGGATTATATGATATAGGTATCCTAACACAATATCTACCACTATCCCTCAATGAACATATTGGTAGTGGAAAGCCATGGGATTTAGATAGAAGAGATTCTGGTGTAACACTTCTACAGCCTCATAACTACTGGTATCTCGGTACTGCTGATGCAGTTCTCAAGAATTTAGAATTTATTCAAAGAAGAGGACCTAAATATGTGTTAATCCTCTCTGGAGATCATATTTATAAAATGGATTATCGCAAGATGATTACACTTCATGAGAAAAAGCATGCATCATTGACCATTGCTACTCAACCTGTCCCAGAGGAAGAAATTTCTCGTTTTGGAATCATGTCAGTTAATGATGATGATGAAATTATCCAATTTCAAGAAAAACCAAAAGTATCCAAATCAAATTTGGCATCAATGGGAATTTATTTGTTTAATTTTGATTTACTTAAAGACGTTCTTCTAAATGTTAAACAAGATGATTTAGATTTTGGTAAACACATCATCCCACATTTAATTAAAACAACCAGTAAAGAAGTATTCGCATATCAATTCAAGGATTATTGGATGGATGTTGGTACATATGATTCATATTTAGACACAAATATTGCAATGACTAAGGATTATACAGAACTTGATTTATATGATCCTACCTGGAAAGTATATACAAAGAGCGAAGATCTTCCACCAGTTAAAGTAGGCAGTGAAGCAGTTATTCAAAATAGTCTTGTATCTAATGGGTGTGTTATTGAAGGAACTGTTATACATTCCGTACTAAGCCCTGGTGTTCGAGTTGGTAAAGGTTCTGTCGTCAAAGATAGTGTTATTTTGAATAATGTAATCATCGGTGAAGATGTGACAATTCAACGTTCAATTATTGACAAGAAGGTGATTATTGGACATAATGCATTTATTGGTTATGGCAATGAATTCACTCCAAATATGGAAAAGCCCGATTTATTAGTAACCGGGATCACCGTAATTGAAAAGAATTCTGTAATTCCAAGTGATGTCCAAATTGGACGCAACTGTAGAATATTTAAGACTGCTAAATTTGATACGCTTAAAATTCCAAGTGGTTCCACTCTAAAATAAAATTATTACAATCTGAATCAATTTAAAGGTAGAAAAATTATTTCTACCTTTTTTATTGTGCAAATAGTAAAAAAAAGATGCAAGCTGCTGCTCACATCTCAGATTAGAGTATTTATTAATCACATAAAATCATAAGGGCTTAATTTATCTTCTTCATCGTTGGTATCACCTGATGTTAAATTTTGATTTAACCGACTTGCTAGAGTTGTTTGTCTTTTTTCAGATAAATGATTTGCTGCATAGACGAGTAAATTCAAATCTCCTAAAATAATTAAATAACGTTTAGCTCGCGTAATGGCGGTATATATAAGTTCTTTTTTTAACATATGCATGTAATTGCGTACCATTGGAATCATAACAATTTTATATTCACTACCTTGTGATTTGTGAATACTGATTGCATAAGCTAAATTAAGTTCATCCAAATCAGATTTTTCATACATCACATCGTTATCATCAAAAGTCACAACCATATATTGATCATTTTTTGAGTTATACTTAATATCCTTTACAACTCCAATATCGCCATTCATAATCAATCTTTCAGGATCATTAACCAATTGAATGACTTTATCACCGATATAATAGGTCTTATCTCCAAATGTCATACCATCTAGCTTATTGGTGTTAAATTTGTCTTGTAATAGCTGATTGAAACTATCAATACCCAATTCACCTTTGTACATAGGTGCTAGGACTTGAATATCATCAATCATGCTATAACCTTCATTAATGGCTCCTTCAATCTGTTTAATAATAACTGATTTGATTTTATCCGCTCGTGCTCTATATAAATAAACATCTTGATCTGAAATCAGATCTTCATGATTTAAATTTTGTTCATTTACAGATCTAGCAAGTTGGATGATTCTTGAATCTTTAGCTTGTCTGTGAATTTCATTTAATCTGACAACAGGAAGAATATTTGAATCAATAAAATCAGCCAAAACCTGACCTGGTCCAACACTGGGTAGCTGATCAACATCACCTACAATAACAACCTGCGCACCTGATTTGATGCATGAAAACAATTTTTTTGCTAAGAAAATATCAATCATCGAAGCTTCATCAACAATGATTAAATCCTGAGTGAGTTGGTGATGTTCATCATAGGTAAATAAACCATCATAATTGTATCCTAATTGTCTATGGATTGTCTTTGCTTCCATATCAAGTAGTTCTTTCATTCTCTTTGCTGCACGGCCTGTTGGTGCCATTAAAGCGATTTTTTCATAAATTATTGGATTTTTATAATTGAGATTATGATATATTCTATAAACTTCCAATAATCCATCTATAATCGTCGTTTTTCCAGTTCCAGGACCACCCGTGATGATTGAAACGGGATTAGATATCGCTGTAATAATAGCTTCTTTTTGAACCTTTGTATATTGCATACCTCTTTGAATTTCAACTGCATCAACTAAAGTCTCTAAATACTCGAGATCATAATGTTTTGTTTCAGTATTAGAAAGTTCAATCATCTTATCTGCAAGTCCTATTTCTGTGAAATAAGATAAAGAAAGATAATATCGATCTTCTTCTAGAATCAACCTTGATTCTTCAATAAGTGTCTCAATACCTAATTCTAATATAGCATCTGTACCTAAAACTTGAAGTGCATATGATCTTAATTGTTCTTCAGTTAGGTACAAATCTCCATTTTGATATGCAATATTTTGCATCGCATAAATAATTGCAGCCTTGATTCTTCTTATATCATCTTTTTCTATACCTAGCTTAAAGGCTATTTCATCAGCTTTTATAAATCCAATGCCTTCAATATCATCAATTAAGCGATAGGGATTCTCTTCAAGCTTTTCTAAAGTTAACATTTGGTATTTGCTCAATAATTTCATTGCAAGCTTTCCAGATAAATTATAACCATAAAGAGCAACCAAGATATGCTCATTGGTTTGATTTTCAATGAGTTGTTGATAAAATTTCTCAATACGAATTGCATTAAGTCCAACAGATTTTAAAATGGATTTATCCTTCATTATTTTTTTTATTGCATCAGGACCTAATACTTCAACCATTCTTTCTGCAGTTTTAGTGCCTATACCATGAAAAAAAGGGCTAGATAAGTAACTTATCAATCCTGAAGCACTTTGTTCTTCACACTTATGAAAGGACTCTACTTTAAGTTGATCACCATAATTTTGATGTTTTACCCATGTTCCCTGAAATTCATAATCAATATCTTCACTGATAATAGGAAAATATCCAACTAGGGTTACTATTTCTTCTTGCTCAGTAATGAGGCGAGCAATGGAGTAACTATTTTCGTCATTATGAAATACGTAATTTTTGATTTTTCCTTTGATGGTTTCCATAGTTTCTCCTCACTTAATGATTACTCAAATTATACCATTTTAGATGTATAAAAAAAAGGAACCGGCGTTCCTTTTAACTATATTGTCTTATTTTTTTATCAAGATACGCTTCCTGAATAAATCCAGCTCCTAAACAGACATCTCCTTGATAAAAAGCGCACACTTGACCGGGTGTGACAGAACGAATTTTTTGCGGATAAGAAACTAAGATTGTTTGATAGTCTATCCACTTAACTGAAACAAGATGATCTTTTTGTCTATATCTAAATTTTGCAGTCATCTTACCATCAATTTTCGGACCTCTCCAAATCACATCTGTAATAAGAGCTTCATCTGAAAATAAATGCGGATGTTGGTCATCAGGCTCTACATAAAGTGTATTCGTTTTTAAATCCTTACCAACAACATACCAAGCACTAGTACCTTCCTTGGAACCACCGATGCCTAGTCCTTTTCGTTGCCCTATTGTATAATGCATTAATCCTCTATGTTCTTTAATATAAGTACCGTCAAGTCTTTTCATTTGTCCAGGTTGAGCTGGTAGATAATTATTTAAAAATTCATTGAAATGTCTTTCGCCGATAAAACAAATACCTGTAGAATCTTTTTTAGTTGCTGTTGCTAAATCTTGCTCAAGAGCAATTTTTCTCACTTCTTTTTTATCTAGATGTCCAATTGGAAAAAGTACATTTTTGAGTTGGTCTTCTTTGAGTTGTGACAAAAAATAAGTTTGATCTTTGTTATTATCATGTGCTCTTTTTAAAACTGGATAAGACCCTGAAAGCTCAACTTGTGCATAATGTCCCATAGCAATATAATCAGGTTTAAATTTTTTAGCATAGTCTACAAATGCCTTAAATTTAATCTCATTATTACATAATACATCAGGATTTGGTGTTCTATTTTTTTTATATTCATCAAGAAAATATGAGAAAACCCTTTCCCAATAATCTTCAATAAAATCAACTTTGTGTAACTTTATCCCTAATTTATTTGCTACTAATAGTGCATCTTGGTAATCTTTTTCTTGTTCACATATTTCATCATATGCTGTTGGATTTCCTAAGACATCTTGATTTGCTGCACTATCCCAATTACGCATAAAAACGGCTTCAACTTCATAGCCGTCTTTTTGAAGCAGATATGCAGCTACACTGCTATCTACACCACCGCTTAAACCAATAATTACTTTTTTCTTCATACTTTCACTTTCTTTTTCACATCACTTGGCATCCGATATTGACCTCTAGGTGATAAACTTATGCCTAATATTTTAGGTCCTTCTGGAAGCGTCGTTCTTTTAAACTGTTGTGTGTAAAATCGCTTAAAAAAGCGATTTACGTAATGTTGAGCTTCACTGTACTCAAATTCAAAAGCTTGTTCTACTAACCATATAATTTTCTTTTCATCAGCACCTTGTTCAAGGTGATGAAATAAGATAAAATCATTTACATCATATCTACCAATTGTTTTTTCAGTTTCTTGATTTTCTAATAACTCTGGTGTGATTGGTGCTTTCAATATTTTAGCTAAAACAGTAAATAGTTCTTTATATTGATGTTGTGCATGATAACCAATTAAATGCTGTACCCATGTTTTGGGTAGGCCTGCATTAACTGCATACATGCTCATTTGATCTCCATTATAGGTCATCCAACCCATTGCAATTTCTGATAAGTCGCCAGTACCTAAAACAAAGCCTCCATGCTTATTCGCCAAATCCATAAGAATGAGTGTTCTAATACGTGCTTGGGCATTTTCATAAGTCACATCTTTTTCTTCATGCTTAATTGTTTTTAAATGTTGATCAACAGATTCACTGATTGGAATTTCCATCATCGTCACACCTAGTCCTTCCATTAAACTGATAGCAGCTGACTTACTATTCTTGGAAGTTACATGAGCAGGCATTGTAACTGCAATGATATCTTTTGGGCTCTTGTTCATTTTCAACATTGCTTGATGACTAACAAGTAATGCAAGTGCTGAATCAAGGCCTCCTGATATACCTATCACTATTTTCTTTGAACCTTCAGGAAGTGATTTAAGTCTTTTTACCAAACCAAAAACTTGAAGATTATTTGCTAGTTCTAAATCTTCTATACTTAATGGATTGGTGATAAATGGTTTTTGATTGATCGCTTGTTCAAAAATATATTCTTTAGAATTATCAAATAAAACAGGAATAAATTGGTACTTATTTTGAATCAACATATGCATATCTCTATATGTGCTATCTTGTCTCTTTTGATAGTTTATGGCACTAATATCAATATCTGCTGTAAGTACAGTTGAATTGGTATCAAATGAAGTACTTTCAGCAATCATAATCCCTTGATTAGCTATAATTTTTTGACTTGAATAAACAACTTCTGAACTTGATTCAAAATGACCAGAACTTGTATATACATAAGCTGCCATTTGTTTTCTAGAATGATCTAATACCAAATGTCTTCTAACCGTTGGTTTACCTACACGTTCGGTGGATGCTGATAAATTAAAAAATAAATTCCCACCTGCAAGACTCATATCATCACTGGGACTATAAGCTGCCCATAAATCCTGGCAGATTTCAACTCCGAATCGAACACCATTTTCTGCATCTTCAAATATCAGATAGCCAAATGGAACCTGTTCATCATATAATTTAATATCTTTCATCGTTGTCTTAAATCCTGAATGAAACCATCGTTTTTCATAGAACTCTTGGTAATTTGGTAAATAATGCTTAGGAACAACACCTAAGATCTTCTTTTTTTGAATCACAACCGCACAATTATATAAAATACCATAGAGATCAAGAGGTACTCCAAGAATATAGACGCCTTGATATATCGTTTTTTGAATAATATCATTTAAAGCATTTTTAGCTTCAGTAATAAATGATTCCTGATAGAAAAGATCACTTGATGTATATCCAGTTATTGTTAACTCAGGAAAAACAATAATGCTGGCTTTTGTCGCAGCTAAAATAGTAAGAATCTCATCCTTATTGTGTTCAATGTCACCTACATTAATTTGTGGTGTTGCTGCTGCTACTTTGAGAAAACCGTATTTAAACATTGTTTGGCTCCTTATATAAATGATTTTGATTGATATATTTTAGAACTTCTTTCGTCAGTAACGATAACCTTTTTTTCGGATACTCTCTAGCATCAGTTGATGAAATTTCATCATCAAAATCTATCAAGGTGAAATTATGCTTAACATCATTAAACATATAATCTATATCATTTATATGATCATCACCCTTTCGATTCATAACAATGAATGGGTATGTTGCAAGTAAATCCTGATATTTTATCCATTTTCTAACACCTTGCAAATTATCCATTCCAATAACAAAATGTATGTCCTTATATGTTTTACTAAGTTCATTTAAGCTTGCAAAAGTGCCTTGAAATTTTTGATATGCTTCCAAATCAGAGATAGAAATTTGTTTCAGTGATTCAGTCATTATTTCTAACATTTTCAATCGGTGTTTAATATCAACCAGTTCTGGTTTCAAATAATGATTGCCTACTGGTAAAATTAAAACTTGTGAATCTGGATAGATTGACAATAATTTATTTATTATATTTAGATGCGCTTTCGTCGGAGGATTAAACGAACCTCCAAACACTAAGATCATATAATCACCATATTCATTATATCATTTTTCAAAATGATATGTATACTACATATAAAACAATAGCATTAATGTATTTTGATGATATGAATCATGATAATGAAATGCATAGTTGCGTTTTACTTTAAATCAATTATAAATATTGATATAATAAGAATGTAGTTATGTTTATATAAATTATCTCTTGAAGGAGTTTGATAAAAGTGGATATAAAAGAAAGATATTATCAAAGAATTAGAACTGAAAATATGCGTTTGACAAAAAGCCGTAAGGCGATGATAGAAATATTAGAAAATCAGCACTTAACTTTTAAAGAAATTCAAAAAGCTTTAGCAACTAGAGGTTTCTATAATGTTTCAACAATTTATAATAATCTTGAATTTCTCGTTGATCAAAAAATCGTTGTTGAACTTTACATCAATGATACGAAGTATTATGATCTAGCGATGGGTAATCCAATGCATAGTGCAGATAGCCATATTCATATCATGAATAAGGATACCAATACGATTACTGAAGTCAACAGTACTGACATATTCGAATATCTAACGAATCATCCAGCATTTAAAGACTTAGATTTAGAATATATAAGAATCATTATTTCAGCTCAAAATAAGAAAAAATAAGCAAATTTGCTTATTTTTTTTATTTATTGATTGAGGAGTTTTTCATCAAACCCCTATTTTTTTCTCGCAACTCTTAGTTTAGCTGATTTACTGCGTGAATTTCTTTGACATTCTTCATCTGAGGGATAGATAGGTTTTTTAGTAATTAATTCTAGTGGTGATGTATCTTCTGGTATAATCGGTAAATTCTTTGGAATATGCATACTGCTATGTTCTTTAAAGAAATGTTTAACAATTCTATCTTCTAAAGAATGAAATGATATGACAACAAGTCTACCATCTGGATTTAGAATGTCTAATGCATCTTTTAAGACTTCTTCTAACACTTTTAATTCATCATTGACGGCTATTCTTAATGCTTGAAATACTCTTTTAGCACTATGACCCCTTTCCTTATAGTTGACTTGATCTGTAATTTTTACTAATTCCATTGAAGTTGTCAATGGTCTTTTTTCTATAATTTTTCTTGCAATTTTGAAACTATTTCTTTCTTCACCATAAACATAGAATATTTTAGCTAGTTCTTCTATGGTATACGTGTTTAATATGATTTGAGCACTTAATTCTTGTTGTTGATCCATTCTCATATCCAAATTTGCATCTTTTAAATAAGTAAATCCTCTTTTTTCATCATCAATCTGGAATGACGAAAGGCCTAAATCTAATAAAAGTCCATCAATACCTTCAATATTTTCTTCATGAAGCTTCTCTTTTAAATATTTAAAATTACTTTTAATGATTTTATAGTTAGAGTATTCTTTTAAAACTTCTTTTGCATAATCAATAGCAAATTCATCTTGATCAAATGCATATAAAAAACCATCTTTTAGATAATCTAAAATCAATTTAGAATGACCAGCGCCACCTAAGGTGCCATCAACATAGATACCATTAGGTTTGATATTAAGATATGAGATTGCTTCATTTAGTAATACGGTTTCATGTTTCATAATTTCTTCTTTCTGTAATTCACATTCACTATATATGAAATACTATTCTTTGTCAATTATTCAAAGAAAAAGGTGCCTGTCGGCACCCTTCCTTAATCCTGTTTGGATTCTTTCTTGGTTAAAACTTGTTGTCCTTTGTAATAACCACTGTTTGGTGTTACACGATGTGGTAGTGTAAATTCACCTGTTTGCGGGCAAACAACTAAAGCAGGAGCGGTCAATTTGAAATGCGTGCGACGTTTTCTCTTAGCGGTTTTACTCGTTCTGCGAAATGGAACAGCCATCTGTTCACCTCCTATTTTTTCACAATCTTATCTAAATCAGCAAATGC
>CAZVDQ010000022.1:0-24191 GCA_964625435.1 uncultured Mariniplasma sp. | reverse complement strand
CCAAATAAATCAGATTATCAATGACATTTGCATCCAATGAATCTTCTTCTTGGAATTCATCACTTAAGAGCAAGATTGAAGTTTCCTTATTACTCGCGTTTAACTTATCTACAAGATCAACAATGTGTTTATCATCAATCCAAGAAGCTTGAAATTTAGATTGATGAATATTTTCATATTGTTTTAAAGATTCAAGAATAAATTGGAGTTTATTGTTTTTACCAATGATAAATATTTCAATATCTGATGCGTCTTTCCATTTTTTTGACTTT
The DNA here is from genome assembly GCA_964625435.1 of uncultured Mariniplasma sp. Taxonomy (GTDB): domain Bacteria; phylum Bacillota_I; class Bacilli_A; order Acholeplasmatales; family Acholeplasmataceae; genus Peloplasma. The sequence goes on along the minus strand of CAZVDQ010000022.1, from coordinate 23,919 downwards.
AATTTAATATCTTCATAGTGAATCTTTGATTGTCTCAATTTAATTTCATCGTTAAGCGCTAAAACATAGAGTAGATTTTCATGTGTTGATAAAGGGATAGCATGTGAGTAAGAAGAAAGACATTCATCAAATGAAACACCCTCTAAAGCATAAACTTCCGAACCCTGAAATGAAAATAGTGCTAAATATATGTCTTCAATCTGATTTTCAATGAGTGTTTGAGCAATAATCTGACCTAAATTCATATCGAAACATATTGGCATAATCATGTGCTCATGAAGTTTTTCAACAACTCTAGAAAGCGTAAGAATCTTTTCTTTGCTATCAATGTGCTTAATCTCAACAACTATAGGGGGATTGTATCCAAATTCAAAGGGACCTAACGCTAAAATTACTTTAATGACAGCTAAATCACTTTTTGACATATTTTTATATACTGTCTGATGCTTATCAGGATTCATGATGAGGATTGCTCTAGCTTTTTCTATTGATATATCTAATAGATCACTTTTCAGTAATGGATCTCCATGTTTCACTAAAACATTCATTTTAGCTATGCTCTGATTTGCTTGCGTTTTTTGAATTGCATTGATGATCTGTTTTTCAGCATAGGTTTTATCTATATCAGCTAAAATCATAACCGTTACTTCTTCATCATCAATATATAAAAGATCTGAAACAAGTTCTGGAACCTTATTATTCCAGTTAAGAATAGCAATATGATTGTCAAGATGTATTTTACCTGAACCGCTATTTTTCTTTTGAATATAATCCTTGATTGCATTAGTCGTTAAAGCGATAATTGTACCAGAAAAAAGTATGATACCCGTAACTAAAACAATTACAGCAAGAACAAGCATATCAGGATTTTGAATGCTTAAAATAGCATTGGGTGCTAGCATCCATTTAAGACTACCATTTGCAAATGCATCAATGAAACCACTAAATTCATCATCAATAAATAAAGCAATGATGGCAGCAATTGTTAAAATGACAAGATTAATAAAAATCATTAGTAAGATAATATATATTAATGGCCTTTTATAAGTTTTAATGCTAATTAAACTCTTTGCTCGCGCAAGTCTTTCCTTTAATTTTCGCATATGTCACCTCTTATTTAGTTTTATTATACGATAAAAATAGCAGTTTTCAATAATAGTTTCTGATACTTGATATATATTTCATAAGAAATGATTCTAAAAAAACAATAAGTAATAAAAAAGTATGCTTCATTTCGAAACACACTTTTTTGTTAATTCATTCGCTATAGTTGACACTTTTTAAGGTTTTCACCCAAGTTACAATCAGATCAATTGTTACTGAAATTCCTAGAAAAATACTAAATATATTGATACCAATTGCAAACCCATCAGCAACTTGATTTGATGAAATTGCTAAATACTCAGCTATTTTTTCAAACATTAGAACGCTGAATAAATTAGGATAGTTGATGAAAACGATTGCGATAACTACTGAAAGTATTTTACTTACCGTATAAATACTTGCTAATTTAATACTCCACTGTGCAAAGAATGCTTTAAGTGCACTTACGATAATGGATATTACTGCAGAAAGAATTAATATCGGAATAAAGGCTACAACAATCTCATTGTTAAACATAGGAGCCACCATTGTACCATTCACATAAATGCCAACATTATCCAAATAGTTTACAAGAAGCAGGATGAAGGTGACTGTAAAAATTGCTTCAACAACTAACCCTACAATTGCACCAGTTCTATTGATCTTAGGACTGTTATTTCTAGGTAATTCAGGTAAATATGTCAATTTCCATTCTCTGCGTTTTGATTTTTCTTGAGCTTTTTCAATTCCCCAAAAGATAACTGTTACCCAAGCAAATGCAGAGAGTAATGCAGTGAACATATTGCCAAACAATTTAGAGATCACTTCCCCTACCATCTCCCATGGAGTAATGCTAATAGGATTGATAGCTAAATCAATGACTCCAGTAAATACTGAAACCGATACAAAAATAATCATCACTAGTTTCAAAATTCGAATATAATCATCAAAATAGGCTGGAGATATCAAATAGCGTTCCTTTGTACGGTACTTGGTCGCTAGTAATCTAGGTTCTCCTAATTCGAGTAGAACTTTTTCGATAGATTCTTCACTTCTGTTTTCTCCTAACATATCATCTATGTTAGCAAATAATTCTTTATTAACCTCTTCTCTACTTTCCTCTGGTAATCTTCTTGTGACATCATGAACATATCTTTCAATAACTTTTTTCATCATATTTCCTCCTTGAATAAGGTTTCCATCTCACCTGAGAGTTTATACCATTCATTTTTTAATTCAACCAAAATCTTTTTTCCATAGTCACTTAACTTATAATATTTTCTTGGACGTGACTCACTCGTGTCCCATTCACTGATTAACACATCCTGTGATTCAAGTCTTCTCATCAAAGGGTATAGCGTCCCAGCTTCAATACTTATATGCCTTTCTTCTAGTTTTTGTAATAATGAATAACCATATTGATTTTCCTTTAATTGACTCAAAACTGCAATAATCTGTGTCCCTCGTCGTAGTTCAACAATAAGGTTTGTTAGTAATGACACATCACTCATAGTAATCACCTCTTAACTATATTATACTGTATGTCATACACTATTGTCAATACTATAATATTAATTATTTGAAAATAAAAAAATAAGGGCTTTGCCCTTATAAAGTTTGTAATTCCAGATAAAGTATCTGATTATTCAGACATTAGCATGAATATCTCAATTAAATTTTCCATTTTGAATATGAAAATATTATTAAATTTAATTGATATACTAAGTTGTGAAGACGCTCATAAGTTTTTTATTTGTTTTGCAACATAAGGGTTATTATTCGCAACTTAGGTGAAATTAGATTGCTTGATCGAATTCATTTTGTTAAAGTTGAAGCATCAAAGGAGGAATTAATAATGAAAAAAATATTTATGCTTATCGCAGTAGTTATGTTAGGAGTTGGGTTAACAGGTTGCTTTGCAACTGATGAACTATCAGTTTTTATCAGAACAGCAGGAAATGATGTTACACAAATGGAAAGATACGATGGTGTAGCTTCAGATCAATTAAATGAACAAATGGTAAATCAATTGAATTTCGATCATGTATCATTATTGAGTTTATCTGTGACTTTAACTGATGAAATGACCAATCATGAAAAAATTGAATATATCATTGAATTATATCAAGATATCTCTGCTGCACATACTCAAAATACACTCATAAGATCTGATATCAAAGCTTTCTGGACAACACTACAAGATAATGTCACTCTATTTAAGGATTCTGAACAAGTTTTAAGTGATGCAGATAAAACAATACTTACTGATTACAAAGTGATTCTCTCAATTAGAGGTCTTGAAGTGAAAGATACCATTGGTGATATTCAAGAACTTCTTCAAGAAGTAAAAAATAATTTTGATTATGAGCATCTAGACTTGATCATCACAAACTTAGAACAAATTCTTGCTATTCAAACTTTAAGATATGATTTCATGATTTATCTTCAAAACGCATTAATTGATGTCAACAATCATGTTCTTGAATATTTAACTTGATAAAAAAAGCCTTCGATTGAAGGCTTTTTTTATGCTTCTTTTTCCTGATGGATAACAAGTTGTGGAAATGGGATTTCAATCTTGTTCTTATCAAATAACAATTTAAATTCTCGATTCATTGCTCTTGAAACTTTATATTTATCTAATTCATCACATTTTGCAAGCACTCTCAAAACTACTGAAGAATTACCAAGCTCCTCAATACCTGTATAAAATGGACCTTGTTTAATCATTGATATTTTTTCAGCTACTTCACTCAAATGACCTTGAATCAATTCTTCTACTTTTTCTAAATCTTGATTATAACTAATCGATATTTTACAAATTGATGTAGAAAGTTCACTCGATGTGTTAATCGCACCACGAATATCTGAATTATTAATAATCAAGGTATCTCCTTCTTTATCTTGAATTTTAGTAATTCTAAGTCCGATTTCAATAACTGTACCTCTCATATCATTGATCTGAATCACATCGCCAACTGAAAATTGTTTTTCAAAGATAATAAATAGACCACAAAAAATATCTTCAATTAAACTTTGTGCACCAAAACTGATAGCTAGACCTAAAATCCCAGCACCAGCAAGTAGCGTAGGTGTTTGTACACCCCATGCACTTAAAACAAGGAATACTGCAACTAAAACGATGATATATTTAATGATACTACTCATTAATTTGCCTATCGTTTCGCTTCTTTGTCCTTCTCTTGTTAATAAAGGAACTAAAACTTGTAGAATTTTATTAATGATCCATACAAAGATAACAATTGTTATGCTTTCTAATACTGTGACATAATTATTACTAAAAAAATCAATTAAATTAAAAAATTTGCCAACGCTACTGTTAATAATCTGTGCGAATTGAGTCCCTGGGAAAAGCATACTTGAAAACATACCCAAGAACAAAAAGATAATAATAACTACTGCAACACTAATGATTCGAACCTTATCCTTTTTGGATTTCTCTTTAAATTTCATTTTTTTCTCCTTATTCTAATATTAATATTTGATGTATTATTTTATAATAAATACTTGTTGTTTCATTTTGTAATCCAATATCAATTCTAATTGGAATTTGATCAGGTTTATCGATAATGAATGTCACTGTTTTATATTCACCCACGGGTGTAAATCCAGATTGCGCCCCTGATAGATACATATCAAACTCACCTTGTGTATCATAAACATAGTAATAAGCTATTTGAAAATTGTGTTTTTGATCAACAACATTTAACGTCACTTCGTAATAAGTATCAAACTCAGAGATATCTATGGTGTAAGAAAAAGCTCCAAGTGTTCTAATCTCTGCTGGTTCTGCAATTATTGTTTCTTCAGCTAAAGTTTGAGGGTTCTTATAGATTGCTTTAACTTCAAGAACATATAAGGTATCTTTTTTTAAACGATCAAACACTATTTCTAGATTCATATGCATAGTCTCTTCAGCATCATCGTTTATAGAAACCCTTTGTGTATCCACGGTCAAACCATCTTTAATCAATTTAAATTCATAAGTTAACTCATCAAACAAATAGGATTCCGGATACATAGATAACGTGATTGTTGTGTCTGAAACTTGTTCAATATAATAATAAATCTCAAAATTAAGCGGAGTATAAAATGTCAGTTCATCAAGAATTATCGTATTATTGTTTGCTAAAGTAGCTTCTAAATACGTATAGATTTGTGCATTTGTCTGATATATCTCATCAAGTACGATAGATGATTCGCCATCTGAGATAACAAAACTATAGTACTCAAAAGGTTCTGTCTCATCGTATCCAATGACGCCATAGTAGAGCATAACACTCGAATACTCATCTAAATTATCTGAAACTAACAAACTAATTTCATATTGGGGATTGTAAGTATCAGAGCTATCAAGTAATTGATATGCTAGAATCGCTCCTCCACTATTAGGTTCAGTAGTAATTGTTTTAGAAGCTAATTTTTCATTTCCAAAACCCTTATCTCCCATCACATACATCTGGTAAGTTGTTTCACCATTAAGTTCAGAAAAATGTCCAACATTCACTCCTAAATCTAATGGTATAGTATATCGCTCAAATTGATTTTCTAAGATAACCTCTAGTGTTCCAGTTCTAATCGCATTATCATCATCAGTAATTTCAACTTGATATACAATCTGATCTTGAAATACTTGAATATTTTTGATTTCAGCTTTTGGACTTGCTGGTATCACTACTACAGCAACAATCACTGCACTTGCAGTAATCACAAAAGAAGTCATCCATGATTTGAGGATTTCAAGTCGTGACTTCTTCTTGAATTGCTTTTTATATTTAAATTTATCGCGCACTGAATAACCTCCTGTATAAGATTTGAAAGATTATATATTAGTTTAATTATGCTTGAAAACGACAAAAAACTCAATAGTTATTGAGCTTTTTGTCCATTTTTAATTACTTTCGAATAATTTTACAAAAAAAAGTACTTTAGTACTTCTTTTCTTTTGTTCTATATTTTTCTTTTAATTTTTTATCCCAATATTTATTTTTTTTCACATGATAAGGATCTTGATGCTTATTCGCTTCAGGATTGCTTGGAATTGAACTTCTCGATTTTGAAGTATGTGCTTCATAATGTTTTGATGGTGATTTATGCTGGTGAAAAGATGTTGAAGTCCCAACTGCTTTTGTTCTTGTAAATATTGGTTCACTGTTTACATGTAGATTAATATGAATATGTTTTTCTATATCTTTAAGTAATTTAGTTTCTTCGGGGCTGCAAAAACTAATTGCAACTCCTGAAAATCCAGCTCTTCCCGTTCTTCCAATTCTATGAATATATGTTTCGGGAACTTCTGGTAAATCATAATTGATTACATGAGATAGTTCATCAATATCAATACCACGAGCAGCAATATCAGTTGCTACTAAAACCGCAATTTGTTTTGTTTTAAAGTTCTTTAATGCTTTTTCTCTTGCTGACTGTGATTTGTTACCATGAATCGCTTCAGCTTTTATTCCTGCTAATACTAATGCTTTAGTTACTTTGTTCGCCCATTGTTTGGTGCGTGTAAAGACAAGAGCTGAATCAATTATGTTCTGCTTTAATAAATGTATTAATAAATCAACTTTATCTTTTTTAGCAACTTTATAAATCGATTGTTCGATCACTTCAAGTGTTGTTTCAACAGGTTTAACTGCTATTCGAACAGGATTATTTAAAATCTTATGCGCTAAGCCAATAATTTCTTTAGGCATCGTTGCAGAAAAAAGCATGGTTTGTCTATGTTTAGGAATCAATTTGATAATTTTTTCAACATCCTTAATAAATCCCATATCTAACATTCTATCCGCTTCATCTAAGACAAAATATTCTACTTTTGTGAAATTGATAAAACCTTGATTAACTAAATCTAATAATCTTCCTGGTGTTGCAACTAATATGTCTATACCACGATGAAGTGCATCTGTTTGTGGTCTTTGACCAACTCCACCAAAAATAACAGCAGTTCTTAATCCCAAATGTTTTCCATAAGTTACAAAACTGTCTTTAATTTGAGAAGCTAACTCTCTTGTAGGAGCTAATACTAATGCTTTAATATATCTTGTTTCATGTTTAACTTGTTTTTCATGAAGTTTTTGAATAATGGGCACTGCAAAAGCTGCAGTTTTTCCTGTTCCAGTTTGAGCACTTCCTAAGATATCCTTACCTTCTAACAGTACTGGAATCGCCTGTTCTTGAATAGGTGATGGCTCAGTGTAGCCTTCGCTTGCTAAAGCCTTTAAGATTGGTCCTATAATATTTAATGATTTGAATGTCAATTTAATTCTCCGTTTTCTTTTGTTTTATAAAACAATATTTTTTTAAAAATGTGTTAACTTGCAGCTTCTAACTGCTTTTAATTATTTTTTCTTATTGTAATTTTAGGTCTAAAGTCAATTTTTTTATATAAATAAATTCCCAAAAATGAGATGAGTATATTACTTACAAGCATCGCATACCAAATACCAGCGCTTCCTAAATCTGTAAAATACTTGAAGAAAAAGACGGTAGGTATTCGTAATAACCATAATCGAGTTGTAGAAATAATAAATGTATATTTTGTATTTCCTGTTCCATTAAAAGTTCCTAAAAATGTCTGAAAAATAGCCATCAAAGGTAATCCAATAAATAAGAAAAACATATATTCTTTAGTAAGAGCGAGAGCAACAATATCATCTTTAATGAAGAAACTTGCAAAGTAGCCTCTAAAATTCATTAATACGGCACTACCTACAATCATAATTGCTACTGATAAAATCATTGCTTTTCTAAATGTTTCTTTTGCTCTTGGTATGTTTTGATTTCCAATGTTTTGACCGATAAATGCAGCAAGTACACCACCGATTGCCATCACAGGATGTAAAATTAGACTAACAAGTCTATTTCCTACGCTAAATGCAGCAACAGTTTGTACTCCATACGATACAATTATACCATTCATAATCCCAAAACCGATAGCCGTAAAGGCTTGACCTAATGATGCTGGTACTGCTATTTTGATAATATGCCTGCTTATATTAATATCTAATGGAAGATATTTGGAAGCGATAGTCACTCCGGATTTTGCTTTAAATAGTTTTATCAATCCCATAGGCATGATGATAATGTTTGCGATTAAGGTTGCATATGCTGCACCAGAAACTCCTAAATTATAGTAACTAACTAATAATGGAGTTAAGATAATATTTACTAAAATGGTAATAATACCGTAAATAACTGGTGTAACTGTATCTCCACTAGCTTGTCTTATGGCGGTAAACGCAAAAAATAAAAAGACTACTGGAAGTTCAAATGACCGTATTTGTATATACTTAACACTATTTTCAAATACATATCCACTTGTTCCCATGAGTCTCATAATCATAGGTGCACCAAAAAATGAAAATACATTTAATAGAATTCCAGCGATGAGGGCAATAACGACAAGTTGACTTGCGTATTTTCTTGCTTCCTCATGTTGACCAGATCCCACTTGTTGACTGATTAATGCTGTCCCTGCTGCGCTCAACCCAATTCCCAAAGCGATAAATGCGAAAATAACAGGAAATGTTAATGATATTGAACTGATTGCTTCTGTACTGTACTGTGGAATATTACTCACAAAATACATATCAATTAAATCATGAATTGTCTTAATAAAGTTATTAATCATTAAAGGAATAGCTAAAAGCAATAGTCCTTTATAGATATTTGGATCCTTTAAGATTAAATTACGTTTTCTTTCATCTTTATTCATTTTTACACCAACCAAACGATTATACCACTTATATGATAAATCATCCAGTCATTTCTTAAATTATACTTATGTTTTAACTATATTTTAACTATATTTTAGATAATTAATTGCTTAATGAATTACTTTTTATATATATAATCTGCTTTTTCAATAATCTTTAACTCTTTAAAATACTTATGTTCATTGGGTATCCATTTTGTAAGAAAATCAAATAATTTTTTATACCCATTTCTACTTATGATTCTCTTAATTTGTTTGATATAACTAATCTTTAGAAATACTCTCATATCATAATTTTCATTGAGGTTTGGATGCATACTATATGCACCTTCTATCACAGAAACCTTATGATAATCAACCATTATTTCATCTGAAAAAGATTGAAGTATACAATCAAAGCAATGATAACTAAGATCTTTTTTTGATACTAGTGGATTGATTATCTCATTTTGTAATCTGACAAAGTCTATATTATAAGCTATCTTTTGACTAGATTGTATAGCCTTTATCGGCATGAAAAAATCATCCATATGAAATATATTCGCATCAAAAAGAAAACCTATGAGCTGTGCCAGAGTCGTTTTTCCAGATGAACTATAGCCATCAATTGCTATGATCACTTGTTCTTTTTTTTCGATCAGTTGATTAATCCTATTAAATAGCTCAGAAAACTGGATAAGATAACTCAAAATAATAGGTTGATCCTGATATGTTTCAGTTGCACTCTTAATTCTTGCTTTAAGATTCATGATAAATACTTAGAAAAAGTATCATTTTTTTGCATCGCTAAGATTAAAATCGGAATGAAAAAAAGTTGAAATAGAATTCCTGGAATTGCTGAAACGATTGTGATATTAATAAAAATACTTAGTGAGAAATCTATGCCTAATGATGGATAAATAAGGTAGGCAATCATACCCCATACAATACGACCTAAAATCATAGCAATAATTATTGATAAATAGATATTGAATGCTTTTTTAGATAAATATCTGTACATAAATCCAACAACCATTCCATAAGTCGCTAATTCAAATGACATGAATAGAGCTGTAGGGAATAAAGGAGGCATCCCGACCAACAATGCTCTTAAAAGTGGCGTTAATAGGCCAATAAATCCACCATACTTCCATCCACATACAAACCCGCAAATTAAAACAGGAACATGCATAGGTAAGAAACGACTTCCTAAAAATTGTACATTCCCAGTTAAGAAAGGCAAAACGATACCTAGAGCTAAGAACATACTTGCTAAAATCATATTGACAAGTGGATTTCTGTTTTCTCTTTTTTTATCCATAAAAACGCGATTACCTCTTACTGATTGTTTATAACAATCTATTTGTATAACATCGTCTTATATTGTATCACATCTCTGAATGGTTTCAAAATTAGAGATACAGTTTCGTAGGTGATTATTACATATGAATACAGTGAGTTTGTGAAATTAACTAAATCAATGAAATAATCAAGTTTTTTTGATATACTAGGAATAGTGAAAAATAATAAATTAAGAGGTATAACATGGAAAAATATAAATTAGCATTAGCAAAGAAATTGAGATCAAAGCACCCAGAAAATTTAAAAATGGTGATTGGATTTGATGGATTTATTGATGAAATCATTCACGTTGTTGATAAAAGAATGGATAGCGTTAATTTCTCAAGAATTGAAACAATTGAAACCCTTGCAAAAAGAATTGATAAAGCAAGTGGATTATCTACCAATATTGAATTGGTTCCTGTACAAAAAAAGATAGGTGGAAACGGTCCAATCATGTGTAATGCTATGGCTAAACATGATGCTTCTATCGAATACATTGGTGCACTAGGTATACCATCAATTGATGATATTTTTAGAGCAATGGCAGATAATGTGACGCTTCATAGTATTGCAACTGCAGGACATACAGATGCTCTAGAGTTCGATGATGGGAAGATACTATTGGGTAAAATGACATCACTCAATGATGTTAATTATGAAAACCTAATTGAGAAAATAGGCAAAGAACCTTTGATAAATCTACTTGGAGAAACTGATTTATTTGCTACAGTAAATTGGTCTATGTTACCTCATATGACTGAGTTATGGAAAAAGCTATTAAGCCATATCATTCCACAAATACCAAAAAAAGTAAGAAAGCCAATTTTCTTTATCGATCTAGCTGATCCTGAAAAGCGTGAAAAAGAAGAAATTCAAGAAGCTTTAGGACTACTTAAATTGTTTAAATCTCACTTTTTTGTTGTTCTAGGTTTAAATAAAAAGGAAGCATTTGATGTTGCAAATGAGCTTGATTTATTCGACAATGAAAGTCTTGAAAATATGCAAGTTTCCTTGCAGGATTTAAACGAAGCACTCTATGAAAATATTGGTGTGGATGCATTAGTTATTCACCCCGTTGATCGCTCATGTACTGTTATTAAGGGTAAGTTTTATGAAGCACTTGGACCATATGTTTCCAAACCAAAACTTACAACAGGTGCTGGAGATAATTTTAATGCTGGATTTGTTCTTGGTTTGATGCTTGATTTGTCTGCTGAAGAGTCATTAATGACAGGTATGGGAACAAGTGGATATTACGTTAGAAATGCTGAAAGTCCAACGTTTGAACAATTGATTGATTTCATTGAAGAATGGGGAAATGGACTAATTTAATATTAAAAAAAAGAAAATAGGAACAAGGATGATTTATATTGATTGTAAATCTCCTTTTTTTATTGATTTTTATAAATAATTTTTAGCGTATTACTATATTACATGCATATGCTTTGTCGACATTTTATAAATAAGGTATAATTAAGTCGAATAAATATTAATTAAAGGAGCAAATAAAATGAAGAAAACATTACTACTACTGACAATAATAATTAGTGCTATTGTATTAGCATCATGTCAAAATAATAATGACAATATTTTAAGGGTCGGCATGGATTTAAGGTACCCACCATTTGAAACTGTAACTACATCAAATGTACCAGAAGGTATATCTGTTGATGTTGCGAATGCATTTGGCGAATTTTTAGGTCGCGAAGTTGAAATTGTAAATACTGATTTTAGTGCAATCATTCCAGCATTACAAAGCGGTGAACTTGATATTGCAATTGCATCAATGAGCATCACTGATGCTAGAAAATTAGAGGTTGCTTTCTCTAATCCTTACTTCTATTTTAAAATTATTAGCTTAGTCAATAAAGATTTCGCTGATGAAAACAATTTAACTGAAGATTCTACAATTGAAGATATACTTGCAATTGAAGATGTAAATTATATCGGTATTGCTTCACAAGTGTCCGCTTCTATTCCTGCATCTTATGGTAAAGAAGTTACTGAAGCAACAGATTTAGGAACTGCTGTTGAGTCAGTTGCACAAGGTACTTCTGATATTCTATTAATGAGTGCAAATCCTGTTGTTGACGGATACAGAGCAAATCTTAATGATACAATGGTCATTTGGGATTCATTTGTTTCAAGTCCAATTGGCATGGCAACTAAAATAGGTAATACTGAATTAATTAATTCTGCAAATGCATTTATTGCTACATTTAACGAAACTGGTGGACTATATGAGATTTTGGCAGCTAAATGGGATTCTGTAATACTTGATGATCTTGGAAGATTTGGATTAAGTTTCTATACCAATGAATAAAATATTTTCTTATATATTCGCCATACTAACAATTGCGGCATTTGTCGCATTTGTTATTTTTCGCCAAACTTCAGACTTCTCTTTTGCTTCATTTAAACCTTATGAAGGTTTAATCACGCAAAGTATCTGGAATACAATCTATGTTTCGCTGATTTCATTATTAGGAAGCTTGATTCTTGGGTTTGTTTTCTATTTGTTTTCTATTTCCAGGTTTAAATACTTTAATGCATTAACCGATGTATTTACTGAAATCATTTATGGAACTCCATTATTGGTTTTAGTTGTTGTCATGGCTTTTGTTGTAGGTCCAGCTTTTGGTACCTTTAACAGAAACGTGATGGGATTTGGTGCATTAATTGTCTATATGACACCTTATATGAAAAATGTCTACAAATCGGCATTTTCTAGCATATCAGAAGAACAATATATGGCAATGGATCTATTTGGATTTACTCCTTTTCAACGATATCGATATATTATTATTCCACAAGTCATCAGAATATTGATGCCTCCTTTGATGAATAATTTTTCAATGATTATCAAAGGTAGTGCTTTATTATCTGTTCTATCTTATAATGAACTATATTACTCAATTCGAGTTGCTCAATCTGTAACATTTGCATTCGTTGAAGGTTACATCTTAATGTGGGTACTCTACTTAATGATTACGATACCACTATCTCAAGCAACGAAATATATAGAAAGAAAGTGGGCATTATGAAAATTGAAATAAACAATGTTTCTCATACGTATGATGTTGAAGTCCTAAACAATTTAAATCTCTCACTATCAAAATACAAAAGTGTTGCAATTATTGGTGTTTCAGGATCAGGAAAATCGACATTAATCAGAATGATGTCAGGACTTGAAAAACCAACTTCTGGTGATATATTTATCAATGATTTTGATGTTAGAGATGATGCCTATAAAAAGAAAATCGGCTTTGTTTTCCAAAGCCACAATCTATTCCCTCACCTAACATTAAAGAAAAACATCACTTTAGTACTTGAAAAAACAAGAGGTTTTGAAAAAAAAGCTGCTGAAGAAATAGCATTAAAAAATTTAAAACTTCTTCATCTAGAAGATCAAATCAACAAACTCCCCAAAAATGTATCTGGCGGTCAAGCTCAAAGAGCATCTATTGCTAGAGCATTAAGTATGAATCCAGATATCATCTTCTTGGATGAACCAACATCTTCTTTGGATCCTATTTTGACTCATGAAGTGCTTAAAGCTATTGAGGAATTAAGAGAATTAGGAAAAGAATTTGTAATAGTCACGCATGTGATGAGTTTTGCAAGAGATTTTGCTGACTATATTATCTTTATGTACGAGGGTAAAATCATTGAACAAGGATTACCCAGCATACTAGATAACCCACAAACTAGGGAATTAAAAGAATTCATGGAAAAAGTTCGATAAAAAAAAGGGATATCAATTATCCCTTTTTCTTGTTTTGTATTTATTTTTCTTATATTTAGAATATTGATACCATGAAAAGAAAATTCCGAAAAATCCACCAGTCCATAAACTCATAGATAAGTAAAACAACCATCTGCCGAATATAGCTGCTTCTTGAGTAATAATCAAATAGAAGAATATAATAAATCCTACTGACAAACAAACAATAGGTAATGTAAAAAATCTATCTGGATTTTTCTTTCCTATTAGACTACTCAAAAAAGGAATGATAAACAAAAAAACTGCAGCCATGCTTAATAAAATAGGATCTTCAGTCATTATTTACCTCTCTAACAAGACATCATATTGACTACACTTTTAATATGCATGTAATTCTTTCAATAATGAATTATGTTCATTATATCAAAAATATCCCATCTTGTAACAAGATGTTATTTTATTTTATTTACCTAATTTGTAATCAAAATACCGAATTTGTTAAATTATCGTATTTGAGAAACTAATTTTCTAACCCTTATTTATAAAGAAGTTAAAGTATTCAATTTGCCTTTATATTACATATAATAAATGTTATAATGATGATAATGAAATTGAGGCTCCTTACACATCTTGCTATGATTGAATCAACACGTCTATGACCTGTAATGAATTTATTATGCAAGAGCACGTATGAGCATTTCCATAACCCTTTGCAGTGAGAAATAATATTCTTAAACTTAGAGACTGTAAAAGGAACTTTTTTTATTCATTAGCTTAGTTGTTTTCAATAAGTAATATCTCTTTTTGTGTGTACTGACCCTATCCATATAAAAAGATATTGCCTAATAAAATAGAAAATTTAGCATTTAGGAGGAATCAGATGAAGTATTTGGCTACATTTATTGTTTTGTTCGTGATTTACTTATTTTTAGCAGGATTCACACTCTATGAGGCTGCACTTGGAGCAATTGTAAGTGCTGTTTTAACGTTGATCTTAGTTAAATTTGTCAATTATCAAATTGATATTTTACTACCGGTCAAGTTGGTTAAGTTTATATTTGTGTACCTACCAGTATTCATTTGGAAACTTATTCTAGCAAATTTCGATGTTGCTCGCAGAGTATTAAGTCCAAAAATTCCATTAAATCCAGGAATTATTAAGATTCACACCGATTTAAAAGGTGACTTTGGGAAGCTGACACTTGCTAATTCAATAACCCTAACACCTGGTACATTGTCAATCGACATTGAAGATGATTATCTTTATGTTCACGCAATTGATGTTAAAGGACATAATGCCGAGGAAAACAAAAAATTGATTAGTGGTTCATTTGAAAAAATCCTAGGAGGTATCTTTAAATGATAGATATAATTGTCTTCTCTTTATTGGGACTAGGATTGTTATTTACACTGATTCGTTTTGTTAAAGGACCAAGCTTAAGTGATAAGGTCGTATCACTTGATACCTTCAACATGATTGTTATTGGTGTCATTGCAATGTTAGCATTGTTGTTCGAAAACAACTTGTATTTAGACATTGTAATCATCTTTGCAATACTTTCTTTCTTAGAAACTATCGTATTTGCAAGATATTTGGAGGGTAAAAAAGATGGAAATAATTAGTTATATCTTTTTAATCATTGGCGGTATCTTCTTTTTCCTTGGTGGACTAGGCGTTTTAAGAATGCCAGATACGTTTAACCGAATCCAAGCTGGAACAAAAGCAACGACACTTGGTGCATTTTCAATTTTAGTCGGTATCGGTTTTGCTCATCCTTCATGGATTTTCAAGTTAATTTTGATTATTGTCTTTATTGCAATTTCAAATCCTATTGGATCTAGCGTGATTGCACGAGCTACCTATAAATCAAATAATATTCCAACGAATTTAGTTCAGGATGATATGGCAGATCGAGGTGAAGAAAAATGACATTTATTGATATTGTAATGCTAGTTGTTTCAATTCTATTATTAATTATAGCATTCTTAGCAGTCAGTGAAAAGAAACTCATCAAGAGTGTTATCTTCCTATCAGCTTTAAGCATGCTCAGTGTTGTCTCCTTTGTTTTAATGAAGGCACCTGATGTTGCATTGACTGAAGCTGTCATTGGTTCTGGTTTAGTAACTAGTTTATTTGTCTTCACTCTTCTTTCAATTAAGAAGGAGGAAGCAAAATGAAAAAATTACTTGCTTTTATCGCTGTAATTGGACTTGGTGTCTTGATCATCCTTGCTTTGGATAATAATTATCAATTCCCAGCATTCGGACATGCATACTTACCAAGCCGTGTATCTGAACATTATATTACTAAAGGATCTAATGTTGATATCATTTTTGGTCAAACTTTAAATCCTGAAAGTGGGCCAGCGAATATCGTGACATCCATTGTTGTTGATTATCGTAGTTTTGATACACTTGGTGAAGTCACAGTTCTCTTCATTAGTGCTTTAGGTGTTTCACTACTTCTAGGTAGTGCAGTAACACAAAAGAGACTTGAATTGGAATTTAAACCAAACTTCATGCTTCGTGTCGGTTCACGCGCTTTATTTGGAATTATCATTATGACTGGTGTTTATGTGACGCTTCATGGTCATTTAACTCCTGGTGGTGGATTCCCTGGTGGAACCATGATTGCCAGTGCAATGTTATTGTTATATTTGGCTGATGATCAGTTCAGAGCTAAGATTAAGAGCTTTAAGATTTTAGAAGGTGTTGCTGGTAGTCTTTATGTCATCATTGGCTTAATAGGGCTAATCGTAGGAACCTACTTCTTGAGTAACTTCTTAGATAATGGAGTTGTCGGTGATTTATTAAGCTCTGGTATCATTCCAATCGTCTATATTTTAATTGGACTTAAGGTTGGTAGTGAAATTTCAGGAATGATTGATAATTTCTTAACAGAGGAGGAAGTCAAATGATCCAATATGCAGCGATTTTATTAATGATGATTGGACTTTACGGACTTCTAACTAATCGTAATGTCGTTAAGATTATAGTTTCTCTGAATATATTAGAAATCGGATTAAATATCTTTATTATTAGTATTGGCTTTGTTTATGATGGGATTGCTCCTATCATTACAAGCACAAATAATTCTAGTGCATTAGTTTTCGTAGATCCACTTCCTCAAGCTTTAGTACTAACAGCAATCGTTATTGGTGTTGGGACAACAGCTCTAGGCCTTGCAATTGTCAAGAGTATCTACGCTAAGTATAAGACATTAGAAATAGATGAAGTGGAGGAAAACTAATGAGTGCAGTATTATTAATCGCAATTCCTTTATTAGCAGCATTTCTATCCATCTTATCGAAAAAACTAGCTCCAGTGCTTCTACTTTTAGTCACAGCAGCAAATATTGTTCTATTATTTTTTGTTCCATCGGGCATTGTTGTTATCGGTGGTTTTGATCTACCTTATGGAATTAATCTTTTCTTTGATACTTATGCAAAAATTTCTTTGTTAGTTGTTAACAGTTTATTCTTAGTTGTCACGCTATTAAACATCTCTGAACATAAGAAGATGAGCTCAATTCTACTCGTATCTTTAGCTGGATTAAACGGCTTACTCTTAACAGGTGATTTATTTAATCTATTCGTCTTTTTAGAAGTTGCAGGCATTGCAGCTTACTTAATTACAACAACAAATAAAAAACCTCTTTCTACATTTAACTATTTAGTCATAGGTTCGGTCGGTAGCATATTTTACCTATTTGGATTAATGATTTTATATGGCATGTTTGGTACATTGAATTTGATGGATATGGTTTATGCTATTAAAAATTCAAGTGTTGCTTATTCAAGTTTACTTCTTCCTTTCTTCTTTATGTTCGTCGGACTTGGTGTTGAAGCAAAACTTTTACCATTCAATGCTTGGGTAAAAGGTATTCTTAAACATTCGAATACATTAAGTGGACCCATGATTGCAAGCGTTTATGCAGCAACAATTAGTTTTGTCTTTGGAAGATTAATTACTAATCTATTTCAATTTGAAGGCAAATTACTATTGGTTGTCACTGTCTTGTTAATCGCTGGTGTTGTCATTGGCGAAGCCATGGCGTTTGCATCAACGAAAGCAAGAGAAATTCTACTATTTAGTAGTATTTCACAAGCTTGTATTACGATCCTTCTATTCGTTAACGGCATTATCATTTGGGCAGTTTATCTAGTAATTGCAAATGCACTTAGCAAACTTGTTCTCTATTTAGTAGTCAACAAAGCCGCTAAGCAAACAGAAAGTGATGATGTTGAAGCACTTCAAGGTTTATTTGTTAAAAACATCTTAGTTGGGATTGCCTTTACAGTTGCAGCATTATCTGTGATGGGTTTGCCACTATTTGTTGGATTTGTTGTCAAACTAAATTATTTAACAAATCTAGCGTTGATGGATCAATTCATCGTTGTTGCTTTAATTTTGATTGCTAGTATTGTTGAAGGCATCTATTTTGTTAGACTCCTTGTTAAACTATGGTTTAAGGGTAATAATGAAATTGATGTTAAATTTGATGTTTCCTATAAATTGGTATTCGCAGTAGTAACCTTATTGATTGTCGTCTTTGGTACATATACAAAACCTTTGGAAAACTTCGATAATGGCATTGATACTGTGCAAGATCAGATTGAGGTGATTTATAATGGCTAGTATAGAATTTCTAATTTTACTCTTAGTTGCCTCAAGTTTAATTGCTTATTTATTGACCAAGGTTAATTCATTTTTGGGTTCGGTTTTCACTATATTTGCTTCAATGTTCGTTTTTGTATCACTTGCTGCATATGGATTTAACGCAACCCTTGTAACTGATGTCCTTTACTTACCAGGATTTACCTTTGGGTATACATATTTGGGAGCATTCTTTGCAATCATTGTTGCCTTTGTTTATGCAATGGTTTCATTCTTCCACCCATACTTCGTAGATCATTATAAATATAAAAATGCTTATAACATGTTGTTCTTACTTAGCTTAGCTGGTGTTCTTGGTGCATTCTTTACAGACAATTTCCTTCAGTTATTCTTCTTCTTTGAATTAATTGTTTGGTCTACAATGTTCTTAATACCCCTTGGCAAGAGTAAATCTGCTGCTGTAACCTATTTTGGATACAGTGCTGCAGGAAGTTTTGCAATGTTATTTGGTATCTTTGTGATGCGTGCTCAAGTCGGTTCATTCGATATGGCTTTAGGTTTATCAAGTTTAACAGGAACCAATGCAATTATTGTTTATGTTTCATTCTTAATTGCAGCGTTTGCTAAACTTGGTGTTTTCCCACTTCATTTGTGGTTACCAATAGCTCATGGTAATGCGCCTCATCCATTCTCCCCAGTTTTATCTGGTGCTTTGGTTAAATTAGGTGCATTCGTTGCTGTTCTCGCATTAATTAGAATTACTCCTGCTTCAGGATTGATTACCGCCATTAATCTTCCATTTGCGCATTACGTCGTTGCTATTTTAGGAGCGATGTCAATTGTCTTTGGAACGCTCATGGCAATTAGAGAAGATGATGCAAAGAAATTACTCGCTTATTCATCGATGAGTCATGGTGGTTATATCATTGTTGCATTTAGTTTATTAGATTCAGTAGCTTATGCTGGTGGATTCTATCATATCTTAGCACATGCCCTAGCAAGTGCGGGTGCCTTTATGGCGATCGCAGCTGTTGCTCGTCAAACAGGAACAACGAAGATGAGTGAATTAGGTGGAATCATTCATAAGATGCCAATTACCTATATCGTTTACTTGGTTGCAATTATCTCGATGGCTGGTATCCCTCCAATGGGTGGATTCATTAGCAAATGGTTAATCTTCCAAGCAGTGATTGATAAAGGATTAATCTTTATTGCAGTTGCAGTATTCTTTGGAAGTATTGGTTCATTCCTTTATGTCTTTAGACCACTTGCTGCATTATTCTTGGGTCAGGAACTTCCTCAATTTAAAAAAACAGTCAAAGAAGCTCCAATTCTTATGTTGATTCCTATGGTAATTATCACCTTACTTAATATCTATACAGGTGTCTTACCTGATAAGTTGTTTGGATTTATTAATAAGATAATTGGTGAGTTAGGATTTGCTCCTATCGTCACATCAACATTTGAATTACACGGGTATAACGGTATTCTTAACCCAGCATTAATTGCCGGTATATTTGGTTTCGGTGTCGTGATTGCATTTATTATCTTCATCTCGCTTAAGAAATCGAAACAGGTTAGCTTAATGGAAACTTATACTGCGGCAAACTTCATTCATACAGAAGAATTACTACATTATAGTCTTGACTTTTATGCACCACTTGAAAGACTTTATGCAAAATACATCAATGTGATGACAGATTTCTTTGCTGCATTAGCAAATAAAGTAAAAGAATTAGGAAGACTTGGCAAATACTTGTTCATGTCTAAATATGTGGAGGTCGCCATCTTCTGGATAGTTGCGATCACAGCCTTCCTATTGTGGGGTGAAATACTATGATAGTAAACATATTAATTGGATTTGGTATTGCTATTCTAGGTTTTGTTCTTCAGACAAGTGTTGCTGGAGTAAACAGAAAAATTATCGGACGTTTGCAAAAACGTTATGGACCTAAATGGTATCAGGAATTCCTAGATATCTTCAAATTATTAAGTAAACGTAGTATTAGTCATGGTTGGATCTTTGATTTTGGTGTCATTATGGCTTTAGGTGGTATCATTGCAACTGCAAT
The DNA here is from genome assembly GCA_964625435.1 of uncultured Mariniplasma sp. Lineage (GTDB taxonomy): Bacteria > Bacillota_I > Bacilli_A > Acholeplasmatales > Acholeplasmataceae > Peloplasma. Next base: position 3,359 of record CAZVDQ010000022.1, on the reverse strand, counting down.
GTTCATGCCAATTACAAATACATTTGTTGCATTTGCTGGTTATGATAACTTCTTCATCTTTGTCTACTTACTTGCTGTTGGTATGTTAGGTATGGCAATGAGTGCAAGTGGCAGTGGTAATCCTTTAGCAAGTATTGGTGTCATGCGTGCATTAACAACAATGCTCGCTTATGAAGTTCCATTTATGATTGTTGTATTGACAGTCATTAAACTATCAGGAACAAGTAGTATGATTGGCATTGGTGAATTCCAGCAGGCATTAGGTACTAATTGGTTCTTAATCGCTTTACCACTTGGTGGTATAGTCGCAGTCATCAGTTTGATGGGTATGCTTGGTAAAAAACCTTTTGAAACCTATATTGCTCCAGCTGAAATTGCATCTGGTCCGATGGTTGAATACGGTGGAAAGCAACTTGGTATGCTCTTCATTATGCATGAAATTACAGTTTTTATCGAAGTTAGTTTATTTGTACACATCTTCTTAGGTGGTGCATCTAATATCTTTATCTTCTTGATTAAATATTTTGTAGTCTATACAGTTGTTAATTTAATTTCAAATGTTAATGGACGTTTCAAAATTGATCAAGTTGTTAAATTCTATTATAAATGGCCATTAATTATGGCTGTAACACAAGCGATAATCGCAATCTACTTTGGATGGGTGATCTAAATGAAAAGTACAAAATTTACACCAGCAAGAAAATTAAGTAAAGAAGAAATAGACCGCAAATGGTGGGAAATAGGTGATTACTTTAGAAGAAACTCCTTATGGATGTTAATGTATTGTACAGGATGTTGTGCAATAGAACTTCCACCTGCAATGACTTCTGCTTACGACATGGAACGTCTTGGAATGGGGCCTATGGCTACACCAAGACAGGCTGATATTCTTCTGATTTCAGGTTATTTATCTGTAAAATCTTTAAGAAGAGTAATTTATACTTATGAACAAATGAGTGAGCCCAAATATGTTGTGGGATTAGGAAGTTGTCCAATTAACGGTGGTATTTATCATGATTCACATGCCGTAATCAATCAACTCGATCAATATATTCCAGTTGATACTTATGTTTCTGGATGTATGCCAAATACAGAATCTGTGATGAACGGTTTTGTTGATTTGATGGAACAGATTAAAAATAAGACAGCAAAGGGTTGGATCAAGTACAAAGAAAATAATGAATGGTACAAGAGCAATCAAATGGCTGCACTCGGGGAGGTAATTATACATGATGAATTCCATGAGTAATATTGAATATGTAAAAGGTTTGATTGAGAAAGGTTTCAAAGTATTAGAAACTGATGTGATTGATCAATACCAAGTAAGCTTTGTTGTTAAACAAGCTGATGTTCTTCAGGTTTTAGTCACACTTAAAAATGCAGGTTGGAAACAAATGTCTTATTTAAGTGCTATTGATTGGCCTGATGAAACAAAAATTGAAATGGTCTATATTTTAATGAATTGGGAACGTGCCGTTCATGTCCAGATCAGATCAAAAATTGATAGAAATGACCCAGTGATGCCATCAATTATTACAGTGTATCCTGGAGCAAAGTATTATGAAAGAGAATGTCATGAATTTTTCGGAGTTAAATTCCCTGGAAATCCTGATTATGAAAAACAATTAATACTTGAAATGTGGGATGACATGCCACCACTTAGAAAGGATTTTGATCCACAAGCATATAGTGATAGAAAATTTACTAAACGTGAATACAATCAAGATTATAAAATTCTAAGTGAAGATAATAAACTTAAAGAAAAACGTGAAGCACGTAAAGAACGTGCCCAATCCCTAAAAGGAGGTCCAAAAGCATGAAACAGATGAAACTATTTTTAGGACCTCAGCATCCCGGGATGCACGGTAATGCTTCTGTTCACCTTTATGTTGATGGAGACATCATCAAAAGATCATTTTTACTTCCAGGAATGTTACACCGTGGCTTTGAAAAAGGTATGGAAAGACATTCATGGGTAAATAATATTAGTTTAATTCCACGTGTTTGTGTTGTTGAACCTGATATTAACGAAATGGCATTTGCCATGGGCACAGAAAAGCTTCTAGGACTTGAAGTTCCAGAACGTGCACATTGGATTAGAATGATTATTCTTGAATTAGCTAGACTATCTATTCATTTGATGGCTTATGGTGGATTAGGCGGCCCTACAGGTAACTATACCTTGATGTATCATGCACACGCTGATAGAAACTCTATCTTAGATATTTTTGAACAGATTTCTGGTCATCGTGTTTATCATCAATATATCGTTCCTGGTGGTGTTAGAAAAGACTTACCAAAAGGTATTGAAAAGGATATTCATGCATTCATAGATGACCTTGAATCACGTTACGAAGAATATCGTGATCTAGGCATTGAAAATCCTTCTATTGTTGCTCGTATCACGGATACAATTATGCTTCCTGCAGACGTTGTGTGGGAATTAGGTGTTACAGGTATTGGGATGCGTTCTGCAGTTAATAAACCTTATGATATTAGAAAGGTCATGCCTTATGCAAGATATGATCAAGTTGAGTTTTATGCTCCATTTGCTGATTATAGTGATGCGAGAGCACGTATCGATTGTAAATTACAAGAAGTTCTTCAATCGATTAGTATTATTAGACAATGTTTAATTAAAATTCCAGAAGGTCCAGTTAGAGTACCACTCGGACGTGGACAATCCATGCGATGGACAGTTCCTAAAGGTTATGTTTATAGCCCTGTAGAATCTTCACGTGGAGAATTTGGTTATTATATGGTTTCAAATGGTGGAACGAATCCATGGCGTGTAGGCGTTCGTGGTGCAAGTTATCCACAAGGGTTACTTGGTATAGAAAAATATATGCCAGGTACCAGATTAGATGATGCTGCCTTATGGGTAGATACCATGGGAGTTTGCTCCCCTGAGATTGATCGATAGGAGAATATGATGAAGAAAAAATATCGTACATTAAGTATTTTAAATCCAATGAGACACTTCAAGTATCTCTTTAAGAAACCTGTCAGTCATATGATGAATGATATCTTTACCAAAAAGAATTCAGGTTATCTAAATAGTAATGCAATCATTAAATTAAAATCTAGACAAAATGCATCACCAAGAATTGCTCCTGATAATTTACGCGGATTCCATACGAATGATTGGGAAATGTGTATCGGTTGCGGTACTTGTGCTGAAATATGTCCTACTGAAGCCATTATCATGGTTGAAAGAACTGACATCAAAGATGAAGCTGGGAAGCTTCAAGAAAGACCTATTATTGATTATGGTAGATGCTGTTTCTGTGCACTTTGTGTAGATACTTGTACTACTGGTTCATTGGAAATGAGTAAAGAATACATTTATGCAAGTACAG
>CAZVDQ010000021.1:0-24236 GCA_964625435.1 uncultured Mariniplasma sp. | reverse complement strand
TTCTAATTCAAAATGATCGATTAAGACTTGAATCGTTTCGTCCTTCGATCCATCATTGACCACAATAACTTCATATTTTGGATATTTAAGATTCAATAATGAAGTTATGCTCTCAATAATACTCTTTTCTTCATTATATGCTGGAGCTATGATGGAAATACTAGGTAACAGGTCACGCTCAAATAGTAGGGTTTCCGTTTTAATATCCCATAAATCAAGACGTTCCTTAGACCCCTTCAATGATATGATTAATAAAATAATATAAATCATATTTGCGGTAACAAAATAAACGACAAGATATTGATTGATACTAATAATCAAATACTCAAATACATTAATTGTTCCACTGAAAATTGCACTAAATCTTGTAATAAGAAAAATTAAGGGGAATAAGATAATAGCAAACCCTACCCATGAAAGAATCCATTTGATTTTTGAATTCTCACGTGGTGCCTTTTCGCGTGGGACAACAGGTTGTTTCTGTTTAGGTATTTCTAATTTTTTAAGTAGCTTTTCATTTAAATATATAGAGAATTGTTCAAGTAAGTACTTATCATTTGCAGCAAACTTCTTGATTAATGGGCGTAACTTAGCTTCAATAGAACTATCTTTATTCATATTTAAAAAATCTATAAAATCTTCAATAATATGCAGCGTTAACATATCTTCAATAATTTTAGTGATATATTCATAACCTGGAGCAGCCATTTTAAGCATCATATAATCAATACGATGAGAAAGTACCTTTGCTATTGCAAGTTGTTGAATTCGAATTTTAGTATATACATACTTTTCTAAAATATAAAGCAATAGGTCTGTTGAATCAAAGACTATCTTGGATAAACTGTTAATCCGATCTTCATCTAAAGCTGAACCCTCTAAAGAGTTTAATAGATTTTCAACCATATCTTTTGTAATAATTGAACTAGCAGCGCCAATTGCAACACGATTAACCTCTTCATAATTACTTTTACAAAAAATATCTTTAGCAATTTCCTGAGGATGCATTTTTGCTATTGCCTTAATTGCTAAAAGTTTGATATCTGGTTCCAGAACAGATTCATGAAATACTCTGATTACATATTCTTTTAAGACTGTGTCATATGAATTTGAAGCCAAAGCAATCAATAACTTTTTGACTTCAGGGCGATGATCATGAAAGTAACTTGGAACATAGGTTTTAATTTTTTCATAATGATTCTTCATTAGAGTTTGAATCCAACGTTGATAAATTGGTTTAGATCCAATTAAGCTCTCGACAGTATGGTTGAATAAAGTCTCATCAAAAACGGGAATAAGAGCAGAAATAAAATAAAACAAAACAGAACGGTTCTTTTCCTTCGAAAATCTCTTTTTGAGTTGATTCCAAGATTTCTCAGTTTTAAGCATACTTAAATAGAAAATCGCAATCTTTCGATGATTGATTTTCCAGGAGTTAAGTCTTTTAAATTGTTGTAAAGTAAATGCTGTTTGACTCAAATCCAGAATAACTTTCTCTCTGATTTCTGGTTCAATTTTTACTTGAGTCTCCATATCAATGTAGGCATCAAAGAAAAACTTATTAGTTAACAACTTCTTTACTTCTTTTGAATCATAGTACTTATCGAATAAATAATCTCTTGCTAAACCTTGTTTTTTTAGATATTGATGATTCCTTATTTTTTGAACAGTTATCATTAAAATAAGGAATATTGCAAGCAAAATAAAAAAATCAAATATCAACCATGCAACTTGTATTGTCATATGCTACGCTTCCATTCTTGCGTTCTCTGCACATGGCCAATAAGCTCTTCAGGTTCAATTGGTTTTTCTAAAATAAGATTAACATTTAAAAGGTTGCAACGTTTAATATTTTCAAGTGTTTTATTATGCGAAACCATGATAAATGGAATATTTTGATAATCTTTACTTTCATTAAGCATTTTCTTCAAAGAAAAACCATCAATCTTTGAAAGATTTATCTCTGAAATGATAATATCTATTGGTATACTTTCAACAATTTTCATTGCTTCTTCAGCACTTCTTGCGATTTTAACATCAAAATGAAGACGTTTGAAGATACGATTGAGCATGTTGAGACTCACTTCATCCTCATCAACTAATAGAATACTACCATCAGTAGCTAGTGGTATTTCGAAATTTTGATCAATAATAAGGCTAGTTGCCTTATTTCTTGCAACAAAACTTCTTCTTTCTAGTAAAGTCAATATAGAATATATTTGTTTTTCAATTTTTTGATTTCTATCAATTTCATCAAGTGAAGCAATGCTTACAGATGCAGTTACTTTTTCAATAAATAAATTAGACTCATTAATAAGATTTCGTGCTTCAACTGCTAATTCTTGAATTTCCTTTGTTGTTGCATTATCATAGTAGATAATAATTCCAGGACCATTTTGTTTAAACAATAAAGTATTAGGTTTCTTGATCTGTTGAAGCTGATAGGCCATATTTCTTAGTGCTTCATCGCCAGTTTCATTACCAAATCGTTTGTTGATCTGATATAATTGGTCAAGTTGAATCACTAAAAATCCTGAATTTTTTTCCTTCAGTTGAGTTTTTGCTAAATCTTTTTTCAATAACTCATTGAAAAATTTTTGATTGTATAAATGTGTGATTGGACATCTCATCATTGAATCTTGAGCATCTTCAATTTCAGTATTTAATATTTCAATTTGTTTTTCTAAATCTTTATTTGATTTATTCAATTTATCTGCTTTAAGACTCATCTCAATAAACTTGGAGGTATAGACTATTGGTTTAGCAATACCATATTGGTCGTAGTATCTATTAACAAGAGGTTCAAGTAGTGCAATCCATGGTAACCCTTTTTTGATAAAAACATGCTCAAAAAAAGCATGCCACATCTTGTAACCTTCCAAAGAAGATTTTTTTAATAGAAGGGGTTCAGATTGCAAAGCAAATGGTGTTCCAATAAATGCATTTAAGATTTCAATTCTAGGTATTGATTTTTGGAGTTGATTGAGCATATGATTAATAATTTCACGATAGTTATTTTCTTTGTCACCAGCTTCATTATAAGTGAAAACTTGATAGTTGTTGTAGAAATCTAATGTGTGCTCATAAGCAAAAATAACATTAAAAACCTGTTTGGATATGAGATAACCCATTAATGGATAAATACGTTGAATATTCAACTTTTGAATTTGCTTAAGTGGTGGTTGAAGATACAAACTGCTAGGCATCATATACTTATGATAAGCAAAAATAGCTTTTTGTAAGTGATCTAAGCTTGGTGATATTTCTTGGTCATAAAAACTACTAAATAATGTTGAGGAAAACAATGAGTATTGAGAAGGCATATAAGTCATAAACATCTCTGGAAAAGGTAAAAACACCATTGGAACAAACTTAAAAATCGTTTCATTATTCGAAATGAGTTTAAATTCCATATCTTCAATGACTTGAACTTTTAAATTTAAATTTGCATTTTCAATTTGTCGAGCAAAATATTGATTAGTAACAACAATTCCCTTGAAACCACTATTGATCAATTCAATTAAAACACTAATACTAGACATAGTCATATTTTGTACAATTAAATGTGTTAATATCGAGACATTAATTTCCTTTTCAACTGCTACTTTTAGCAAATTTAAGACTTGAATTGGAGGAATATCAATTAATATTTTCAAATCATCATATTGTATTAGAAAACTATTATGTGCATGTTTCACATCAACAATAAAAGGGCCAAAATGAGTAATACAATTTATTTTATTACTGTTTAGTTGCTGACTATTCATGTTTACCTTCTTCTATCTTTAATTTACTTAAATTGTACCATAATACAGTTTATTTCGAATCTTATTTGATAAAATCCACTTAATATAAGTGTAATTAAAGAAAAAGCCTAGTCTTCACTAGGCATTAAATTCATCTTCTTTGCTACCATATTGATAATTTCAACTGCTTTATCGAGTTGTTCCTTTGTATGAAGTGCAGATACCATACACCGAATTCGGCCTTTTCCTTTCGGCACAGTTGGAAAAACTATTCCAGATACAAAGACACCATATTTTAATAAGGTTTTTGAAAACTCCATCGTTAAGTTTTCTTCTCCAATCATAATGGGTGTAATCGGAGTTTCACTACGTCCAATATCAAATCCACGGGCAACTAATTCTTTTTTAAAATAACGTGCATTATCCCAAAGCGTAGTAGTATATTCTGTTGATTCTTCAAGCATGTGAATTGCTTCAATAATTGCTGCTACAGATGAAGGTTGCATTGCTGTTGAAAATAAGAGTGGTCTTGCTCGATGTAGTAACCAATCACGCATGGCAAGTGAACCACATACATAGCCTCCAACAACACCAATTGCTTTAGAAAGTGTACCCACAACAAAATCAACTTGACCATGGAGACCAAAGTAATCAACAGTACCTCTTCCTGATCTTCCTAACACACCAGAACCGTGCGCATCATCAACATAAGTCAAAGCTTTATATTTCTTTGCTAATTTAACAATTTCTGGTAATTTTGCAATATCACCATCCATTGAAAAGACGCCATCAGTAATAATCAAAACGTTATGATACTGATCTCTTCTTTCCTTTAAAATAACTTCAAGACTTACCATATCACTATGTTTAAATACAGCTCTACTTGCCTTAGATAAGCGAACTCCATCAATAATTGATGCATGATTGAGTTCATCAGAAATGATTAAATCATGTTCATCAGTGATTGCTTGAATCACTCCAGCATTTGTTGCATATCCTGACTGAAAGACAACCGCTGCATCTTCACGCTTAAAGCGAGCAATTAATCGATCTAGCTCCTCGTGAATCGTCATATTTCCAACGATAGTTCTTACTGCACCAGCACCAACACCATAGTGATCAATTGCATCTTTTGCAGCTTTTTTTATTCTTGGATGATTAGCAAATCCCAAATAATTATTAGATGATAAATTAATAACTGGCTTACCATTTAATTTGATTATCGCATCACATGGACCATCATTAATAGGTAGTTTTCGAAAGACACCATCTGCTTTTAAATCATTAACTTTTAAAAGTAAATAAGACATAATTTCCTCCTTTATTTAAGGTATAAGAACAACCTTCCCACTATTGCCTGAAATCATTACTGCCATACCTTTATCAATTTCAGTTAAAGGGAAAGTGTGTGTCACCATTTTTTCCAAATCAAGTTTTCCTGACTCGACTAAACCTGTAACTTGATGCCAAGTTTCAAATAAAATACGTCCAACAACACCATATATTGTGATACCTTTAAAAACAACATCATTTGATATATCAATATCAATATCATCTGGTGAGATGCCTAACATCGACATTTTTCCACCAGGTTTAACATATTTAAATGCAGCTTCAATCGCTTGCTTATTACCAGAAAACTCGGCAACAACATCAACACCCATGCCATCTGTTTCTTCTAAAACACGTTCGATAACATTTTCTTTTAAGGGATTAATAACGACATCAGCACCTAATTCTTTAGCTAATTTGATTCTGTAATCATTGATTTCAATTGCAATAATCTTACTTGCTCCCACAACTTTTGCAATATTGACACCCATCATGCCAATGGGTCCACACCCTACGACAGCTACTGTTTTACCAGTGATTTTAAAATGTAGCATCGTATGAACTGCATTTCCAAGAGGTTCTTGAATCGAAAGATATTTAGGATCTATTTTTACAGTATTAACAATCAGATTTTCAGCTGGCATTCTCGCATATTCTGCAAAACAGCCATCAGTATCTACACCAATAATCTTCGTGTTTTTGCAAATATGGAATTCCCCTCTTCTACAAAATTCGCATTCGTGACAAACAATGTGTGTTTCTGCCGAAACAATATCACCAATGTTCACTTTTTTAACATGGCTACCAATCTTAATTACTTCACCACTAAACTCATGACCTACAATTAGAGGAGGTTTAATTCGCCCTTGACTCCAACGATCCCACTTGTAAATATGAACATCAGTTCCACAGATGGATGTAGCTAAAACTTTAATTAAAACATCATTTGGTCCAAGATTCTCAGGAATCGGTTTTTTAACAATCTTAACACCAGGTTCTCTTGCTGCTTTTATTACTGCTGTCATCTCCATTTTAATGCTCTCCTTTTATTCAATTATATCGTTTCTTTACTTATATTATATACCTAGACACGTTATAATTGTCTAGTTCATTTCCTAATTAATATTTATCTTGTACAATTCGTAATAACGATGCCCCAAACCGGTCAATCTTGATTAAATAGTGTTTGTCCTCATAGACAAAACCAAAATCTCTTCTTAAGGTGATTGTTGCATTTGTGATTTGATCTATCGGAATCTCTAGTTCGATTGAGTTCGATAAATGTAGCGCATAATCATGATATGAGATATTAATTTGACCTACTGGTTCAAGTTGATCATCCTCACGACTCATATAATTTAGGTACCCTGAGGTTTCAATCTTTGCTTGTCTAAGTTCTTTAGAAAATTCCTTTTGATACTCATTCCATGAAATAAGATTATCAAATTTAAATTGATGTATAAATCCATAATCATCAATAAATCCTTCTTCATGACACACATTACATTTAATCTGATTTTTATGAGATTCTATGGAATTAATGGCTTGACAATGCGGACAAACATAGACGACATTTTCGATGCCCTCAGCTAATTTTTTACCTGGATGCTTAATCATGACTTTTCTTTGATATTCATAGTCATTATGATATAAAGCTTTCTTAATAGTTTCATTGATTTCATCAGATGATAAATTTTTGATTTGATTTTTAGGTATTGTTAATTGATAATCAAGTGAAATTTGTCTTCTTTTTCTTTTACTTGTTGCCCATCTTGGTTTGGATAAATATCCACCTTTGACATTACATGTTACAACATCAATTCCTAACTTTTTAATCAATTTCATCGTCGATTCTTCAATATAATTGGTTTCTCCATAAAAGGTTGTGTCACCTTCTGGAAAAATTAATATCGGATACCCTTTTCGGACAGAACTTATTAATTCTCTTACAGTAGATGTATCACTTGCTCCTTTTGATTTAGGAATCACATGTGCTATTTGAGTAACTAAAAACTTCGTAGGTTGTTTTTTAAATAAGGTTTGAGAAGCCACAATAAAAGGTACGTTTCGTAATCTTAAGGGAACGTGAATCACATCAAATAAAAAAGTATGATTTGCAAGCAAAATATATGGTTCTTTCCGTTTAGGACTAAATCCTTCACCAAAATGAACTTTTCTTTTTGCATCCAATCTCATCCATATTTTGACAAGAGGTCTAATCAAATTCATGATAATGGCTTGTTGCTTATCACGTCTTGATTTTTTCATAAGTTTTCCGCCAAAAGATACGCTTGTAATAAAATCAATGTTTTTCCATCTTGAATTTGATTTTCAGAAAGCAGTTTCTTTACTTCATCAATCGAAAAATAAAGCACCTCAATATTTTCATCTTCATCCATTGCTTTTGGATTCGCAATCTTTGTGCAGTTTTTAGCAATAAATAAGTCAACATATTCATCAGAATAACCAACACAAGGATAAATACGATTAAAAAAAGTCATTTCTTTACTGACATGCCCAGTTTCTTCTTCTAATTCTCTGTTTGCACAAAGAAAACTATCTTCAGTTGGATCATCTTTTTTTCCAGCAGGAATTTCAAGATTTATCCGACTGATTGGATAGCGGTATTGTTTAACTAAAATGATTTTATGATCAACAGTTATAGGTAAAATAGCAGCTGCTCCAGGATGCTTAATAAACACACGTTGGCTTTCTTTATGGTTTGCTAAAATAACTTGGTCCTCGTAGAGTTCCATAAATGAACATTCATATACTTTTTTGCTACTTTTCGTTTTTTCTTTCATCATTAACCTCACTCATATGTTTTGAAAATCCAATTTTGATTAATTAGACCTTGATTTGATTATATTTTTTAATCTCATCTGCAATCAAATTTCCACCATGAATATCATAGGTAACAATAGCAGGAAAATCAATAACTTCTAGTTTATAAATTGCTTCTGCAACTAAATCAGCATATGCAACAACTTCACTTTTAATCACTTTTCTTGATAGCAAAGCACCTGCACCACCTACTGCTTGTAAATAAACAGCTTTTTGTTCAATCATATCTTTGATGAATTCATCACTTCTATCACCCTTACCAATCATCACTTTTAGTCCTTGCTTCATTAAAGGAAGACTATATGCATCCATTCTATAGCTTGATGTTGGTCCACAAGAACCAATTGGACGATTTTCTTTTGCTGGAGTTGGTCCAGTATAATAAATAGCTTGTCCATGAAAATCTACAGGAAGTTTCTTTCCTTCTTCCAATGATTCAACCATTCTTTTATGTGCACTATCCCTACCCGTATATAATGTACCTGAAAGATAGACTATTTCTCCAGCTTTCATATCATAAATATTTTGTTCTGTAATTGGTGTGTGTAGCTTCATGATTAACCTCCTAGAAAACCATAGACTTATGCCGTGATGCATGGCATTGTAAATTGATTGCAACAGGTAATGAAGCAATATGGCATGGGAATGCATTGATTTTAACTGCTAAGGCAGTTGTTGATCCACCAAAACCCATTGGTCCTACACCTAGTAGATTAATTTCATCTAATAGTTCTTTTTCCAATGCTGCAAGTACGGGGTCAGGATTAACATCATCCAATTCACGCATTATAGCTTCTTTTGCTATTAATGCTGATTCTTCTAAATTGCCACCTAAACCAATACCAACGATAAGTGGTGGACAAGGTTTACCACCAGCATAAAAAATGGTGTGCAACACCAATTTTTTTATTCCTTCTACGCCATCTGATGGAATAAGCATTTTAACTAAGCTCATATTTTCACTTCCCCCACCTTTTGGAGCAAGTATTATTTTTATTCGATCACCAGGGGTAAGTTTTACATGAATCACTGCAGGTGTATTATCATTTGTGTTTCCACGAGTAATTGGGTGTTTAGCAACCGATTTGCGAAACAAACCTTCTTGGTATGCTTGTCTGACACCTTCATTAACTGCATCATAGATGTCACCATTAAAATGAATGTCATAACCAATCTCTAAAAAAACAACAACCATACCAGTATCTTGGCACATTGGTTCATGATTTTTTTCAGCAATTTCATCGTTTTCAATGATTTGTTCTAGAACATTTTTTCCAATTTCTGATTTTTCCCTTTTAATTGCTTTTCTAAGCACATCAATAAAGGGGGTTCCTATGTTACAATTCGCATCCAAAGCTAATGCTTTGATGCTCTCTGTAAGGTCTCTAACATCAACATTTCTCATACTTTTCACCCAACCACATTATAACATTAAAAATCTTAAACGCAAAACATGAGTTTACTGTTGTTTTTTTTTCTCTTTTGTATTAAAATACAAGTGGTGTAAGCGTTTTATTTTTTTTGAAAAAATACCAGTTTAGAGCGATTTTGGCCGGAGGAAAAAATGAAATCAATTGTTATAGGCGTTATCGGAGCTGATGTTCATGCTGTTGGAAATAGAATCATTGAGTATACACTCACACGTGAAGGATACAATGTCGTAAACGTAGGAGTCTTGTCTACCCAAGAAGATTTTATTAATGCAGCTATTGAGACATCGGCTCATTTAATTTTAGTCTCATCTCTTTATGGTCATGGAGAGCTTGATTGTAGAGGTATGAGAGATAAATGTAACGAGGCAGGTCTAGATAATGTTTTACTTTATGTTGGTGGTAATATTGTTGTTGGAAAACAGGATTTTCCTGAAGTAGAAAAAAGATTTAAAACAATGGGTTTTGATCGTGTCTATGCACCAGGAATAACTATCGATGATGTTTTGCAAACGATAAAAGAAGATTTGGGAGAAGTATAATGCATAATTACTTATTGGTTGATTTTGGATCAACATTTACAAAGTTAACTGCGGTTGATTTAGATAAAGAAGATTTAATTGCAACTTCTAAAGCAATCACGACAGTCGAATCCAATATTATTGTTGGATATGAAACAGCACTAGAAAGACTTTATAAAAAAATTGGATCAAAAATCGAGTTTGATCACATTGTTGCTTGTTCTTCAGCTGCAGGTGGTTTAAAAATGGTTGCGATAGGTCTTGTCGAAGAACTTACAACTGAAGCTGCTACAAGAGTTTGCTTAGGTGCGGGAGCTAAAGTCGAACTCGTCCTATCACATAATATTAATAATGCTGAAGTGCAAAGCATTTTAGATAAAAAAATCGATATCGTCTTATTAGCTGGTGGAGCTAATGGGGGAAATTCAGAATGCGTTATCCATAATGCAAAGAAACTTGCTGAATCTAGCATTACTGCACCAATCGTTTTTGCAGGAAATAAAGATGCTGCTGATGAGATAATTAGTATTTTAACTACAGCAAAAAAAGATTTCTTTATTTGCGAAAATGTGATGCCTAGACTGAATGTTTTAAATATTAGCAGTGCTAAAGATCAAATCAAAGAAATCTTTGTTAAAAATATTATTGAAGCTAAAGGAATCAAAAAAGTTGAAAAAGAAATTGATCGTGTCGTTCTTCCAACCCCAAATGCTGTTTTAATGGCTGCTGAACTGTTATCAAAAGGTTTTGATAGTGAAAAAGGTTTAGGGGATTTAATGATTGCTGATGTAGGTGGAGCAACGACAGATATTTATTCAATGGCTGATGGACTTCCCACACAAATGAATGCTTTACTCAGTGGTTTAGAAGAACCCTTTGCAAAAAGAACTGTTGAAGGAGATTTAGGGATGCGTTATTCAGCTTTGGGTATATTAAGTGCGATGACTCCTTCCGAAATCAGTCATTACCAAAAAGAGGGTATTGATATTGTAAAGGAATCACATAATCGGGTTAACAAGATTGATTTTATTTCGGAAACTGATCTTGATTATATCATTGATGATATTATGGCTGCGAGATGTATAGATACTGCTACATCGCGTCATGTAGGCACACTTAAAGGGGTTTATACACCTATGGGTATCATGTATTATCAAGTTGGTAAAGACTTAACTAAGGCGAATTACTTTATCGGTACTGGTGGAGTCGTTATTTCAAGTAAGGATCCAGTCAGTATGCTAAAAAGAGCAACTAAAATTGAAACTAAAACTATGGAATTAAGACCAGTTGCACCTAAATTCTTACTTGATAAAGATTATATTTTATCAGCAATGGGTCTTCTAAGTATGGATCATCCTGAAATAGCTTTAAAAATCATGAAAAAACATATTACTGAAATTTAGGAGAAAAGCGATGCAAGTTGTGAACAAAAAATGGTCTCTAGAAAAGTTTTTGGAAGTTCGAAAAGAGGTTTTAGCTTCTTGGCCGACAGGTAATGATCCACTTTTGGATTTAGATGTCGCCGTTGAGACCTTAAAAAATGTACCTCCACATAAAAACTTTGCTTTAAAACTGATTGAAGCGAAAAAACAAAAGAGAACTTATCTTCAACCTAGAGCTGGAGTAGCTTCACTTAATGAGTATATTGAGTTAATGCAGTATTTAGAAGCTGCTGGAGCTGATTTTTTGCCAGCAACAATTGATTCATATACGAGACATAATAGATATCAGGAAGTTGAAGAGGGAATTAAGTTCAGCATTCGTGAAGGCCGTTCCCTTCTTAATGGTTTTCCTGCCGTGAATCATGGAGTTGCTGCATGCAAGCAAGTTTTAGATTCAGTTAATGTACCGATGCAAGCTAGACACGGGACACCTGATGCAAGGTTACTTGCAGAAATTATTCATGCTGCAGGTTGGACTTCAAATGAAGGTGGAGGAATATCATATAATCTACCTTATGCTAAAAATATTTCTTTAGCTGATTCAATTTACTATTGGCAATATTGCGATCGGTTAGTTGGATATTATGAAGACCATGGAATTAGCATCAATAGAGAACCTTTCGGTCCTTTGACAGGGACGCTTGTTCCCCCTTCAATAGCGATTGTTATTGGAATTATTGAAACACTTCTTGCTGCAGAGCAAGGTGTAAAAAATATTACTGTAGGCTATGGACAATGTGGTAATGTTATCCAAGATATAGCTGCAATTAGAATCCTACAAGAATTAACTGAAGATTATCTAAGAAAATATAATTATGAAGGTATGACTGTAACAACGGTCTTCCATCAATGGATGGGAGGATTTCCACAAGATGAAGCGAAAGCAACAGGTCTTATCGCAATGGCATCTACAGTTGCTGCATTAGCTGGAGCAACAAAAATGATTACTAAAACACCTTATGAGTCCATCGGTGTACCTACAAAAGAAATTAATGCTTACGGCATCCGTGCTTCAAAAATGGTTGTTTCATTGTTACAGGATCAAAAATATCCTTCAACAACTAAACTAAGAAATGAAATGAAACAAATTAAAAAAGAAGTTGTTTCAATGTTAAATGAAGTTTATAAACTAGGTGATAACGATTTAGCAATTGGTACCATAAAAGCATTTGAAATGGGTGTCATTGATGTTCCATTTGCACCAAGCAAACAAAATGCTAATAAAGTGCTTCCTGCAAGAGATAAGGAAGGCTGTGTTCGCATTCTTGAATTTGGTAATCTTGGTATGAATCAAGAAATCAGAGAATTTCATAAGGCAAAATTAAAAGAAAGGTCAAAAGCTGAAGGAAGACCAATTACTTTTCAAATGACAGTTGATGATATTTATGCTGTTAGTAGAGGTGAATTGATTGGTAGACCAGCACAAAAAAAATAATATGAAAATTACTGATGTACTTCTAACTAAATCATATACTGGATTTTATTTTGATGATCAAAAAGCAATTAAACGGGGAGCTGATCACGACGGGTTTTTATATGTCGGTGAACCTATGACATCAGGCTTCAAAGACATTAGAGTGCCAGGTGAAGCCATCTCTATTCAACTTGTTTTAGAAAATGGTGATATTGGAACCGGTGATTGTGCTGCTGTTCAATATTCTGGAGCTGGTGGAAGAGACCCATTATTTTTGGCTAATGATTACATCCCTTTTATCGAAAAATTCGTTAAACCACTTCTCATTGGTGAAGATGTCTCAACTTTTAAGAATCTATCAGAAAAATACGACCATTTTTTAGTGAATGGAAAACGAATGCATACTGCAATACGATATGGTATCTCACAAGCTCTTTTAAGTGCTACTGCAATATCTACGAAAAGAACGTTGGCTGAAGTGATTAGAGATGAATATAATCCTGGTTACAAAATCTTAGAAAGCGTTCCTATTTTTGCTCAAACGGGTGATGATAGATATACGAATGTAGATAAAATGATCTTAAAACAAGTTGATTCCTTACCTCATGCATTAATTAACAATGTTAAAGAGAAATTAGGTTATCATGGAGAACTTCTTCTTGACTATATCAAATGGTTAAAAGAACGTATTCTAAAATATCGTCAAAATGAAAATTATATGCCAATCTTACATGTCGATGTTTATGGAACAATAGGCATTGCCTTTAATAATGATATTAATCGCATTGTGAACTACATTAAAGCTTTAGAAAAAATGGCTCATCCATTTAAGCTTCGCCTAGAAGGTCCCATTGACAGTGGTGATCGAGAAGGAACGATGATTGCACTACGTGATATCAGAAAACAATTAGATGATGAAGGTATCGATGTCGAAATAGTTGCTGATGAATGGTGTAACACATTAGATGATATCAAATATTTTGCTGAAAATAAGGCAGGACATATTTTGCAAATTAAGACACCTGATTTAGGTGGATTGAATAACATTGCTGATGCAATTATCTACTGCAAAGTACATCATATAGGTGCTTATTGTGGTGGATCGTGCAATGAAACAAACATTTCTGCAATTGCGACAACAAATGTTGCCATTGCTTGCAAAGCTGATATTTGCTTGGCAAAGCCAGGAATGGATGTTGATGGAGGTTTCATGATTGTAAAAAATGAGATGGAACGAGTGATTGCAAGATCAAAAGCAAGAAAATAGGTGGCAAAATGAAAATTGGATCCGCAGGAACATTTGAATCAAATGATTGTTTGATTACAGTTAAAAAACATAAAGGTATTAAAATAGATATTCAAAGTATTGTTTTCGATCAGTTTGGTGAACAAATTGAACAAGTCATTAAAACTACATTAAAGGAACTTCGAGTAGAGAATATATATGTCTCATGTAATGATAAAGGAGCTCTTGATTACACAATCAAAGCAAGATTGCTAACCGCAATCCAAAGGATGGGTGAATTTCATGCGTAGAAGTTTACTATTTATACCTGCTAATTCTCCAGCAATGCTTCAAAATGCTGATGTTTTTGCTGCAGATGCAGTGATTTTTGATTTAGAAGATGCTGTTGCTCTAAGTGAAAAGGATGCTGCATTAAATCTTTTAGATCAATTTTTAAATAAATTCGAATTGAAGGGAATAGAAAAAATTGTTAGAATCAATCAATTGGATTCACCCTTTTCAATTACTGATTTAAAATTGATTGCAAATAAAAGAATTGATACAATCATGTTACCCAAAGCATCTTATAGATACACATTAAACTTAGCTAAAATGCTTGATAAAATTGAAAAACACAATCATATGACAAAATCAATCAATATTCTCCCAATTATTGAAAGTTCAAAATCAGTCATTGAGATTAATAAAATTGCTTCTGCTCCTCGTGTTAATGGTTTATTATTGGGTGGAGAAGACTTAGCAACAGATCTTGAAGTTGAAAGAACTGAAACTGGACATGAAATTTTCTTATCAAGAGCGATGCTTATACTTGCTGCAAAAGCAAATAAAATTGATGCAATTGATACACCTTATACGGATATGAAGAATGAAGAAGGTTTAAAAAAGGATTCCAAGTTTTCAAAAGGTCTTGGAATGAATGCAAGAGTTTGTATTCATCCAAATCAAATTGATGCTATTAATGAAATTTTTTCTCCAAATCAAAATGAAATTGATCATGCTCAAAAAATTATTAATGCGTATCAAGATTCAATAAAGACAGGTAAAGGTGCATTTTCTGTTGATGGAAAAATGATAGATAAACCAATCATTGAAAGAGCTCAAAAAGTTTTAGAAAAAGCAGAGCAATGGAATTTGTTATAGGTGAGTTATGAAGAATTCGTTGAACAGATTCATTCCAGATAATATGAAAGCATATGATGGATTGAATCAAATTTTCAAACAGAAGAATAGAAAATTAGTTCCTGAGATTTTAACTAAAAATGAAAATAAACAGGTTAATTCTCTACGCATTCTTTTTGATTTGATACCAATAACTGATGGTATGACACTTTCTTTTCATCATCATTTGAGAAATGGTGATGGCATCATCAATATGGTATTAAACGAAATTAAAACACGTAATCTTAAAAATATGACACTTGCTCCAAGTGCCATTTTTCCTATACATGAACCTATGTGTGAACTTATAAAAAATAAAAGTATTACGCAAATATTTACCAATTATATTAATGGACCAGTATCACAAACTATCGGTGACGGCTATTTAGAAAAACTTGTCATCATGGATACTCACGGTGGACGAGCTAGAGCAATTGAATCTGGAGAACTCTTCATTGATGTTGCATTTATAGGTGTGCCTTGTGCAGATATTTATGGTAATGGTAATGGATTAGAAGGGCCAAGTGCTTGTGGTACTTTAGGTTATGCAATTGCTGATATGAAATATGCAAAACATAAAGTCGTCATTACTGATTATTTAACTTCAAATATAGCACCAATTGAAATCGAATCAAAGTATATTGATTATGTGATCAAAGTTAATGCTATCGGTAAATCTGAAGGCATAGTTTCAGGAACGACGAGACCCACAAAAGATCCTGTTCAATTAAAAATTGCAAGAGATACAATAAAACTCATCAAAGAATTGGGATACATAAAAAAAGATATGAGCTTTCAGACAGGTGCTGGTGGAACAAGTTTAGCTGTTGCTCAGATGTTGATAAATCGCATGATAGAAAATAAAATAAAAGGCTCCTTTGCTTCAGGAGGTATAACTGGGTATCTTGTGGAAATGCACGAATATGGCTTATTTAAGCGATTATACGATGTACAATGCTTTGATCACGAAGCAATAGCATCATTAAAAAGAAATGCTAATCACTATGCGATGAGTGCTTCTAAATATGCAAATCCATTTGAAGAAAACCCAATTGTGAACGATTTAGATGTCGTGATTTTAGGAGCAACAGAAATTGATTCAGATTTTAATGTCAATGTGACGACTGACTCAAATGGTTTAATCATTGGAGGCTCTGGTGGACATTCCGATACAGCATTTGGTGCTAAACTAACAATCATTACAACAAACCTTGTAAAGTCCAGAACTTCAATAGTTAAAGATTACGTGACGACAATCACCACACCAGGTGAAACAGTTGATTGCCTTGTAACTGAACGAGGTATTGCTATTAATCCAAAAAGAACAGATCTGATAAAGAAGTTATCAAACTCTAAATTGAATATTTTAACGATTGATCAACTTCTATTGAAAGCTCATGATTTGATTGGAATACCTAAAGAAATTGAATTTAATCAAAAAGTTATTGGTGTCGTTAGATATCGAGATGGCTCAATCATTGATTCAATATATAAACTTCGAGGTGATCAAAAGTGAACTACCTTATGATTGATTGCAAAACTCAAAGTGAATTATCTGATGTTTTTGATTTACTTAATAAACAAGGTCTTAGATTTGAAGATAAAGTAACTTCAACAATTGGTCTTTTTGATAATCACAAATTGATTGCCACTGGTTCTCTTTATGAGAATGTAATTAAAATGATTGCCGTAGATAGAGATTATCAAAACGAAAATCTCACAGGTATTATTTTAACAAATCTCACAAATAAGTTGAGAGAACAAGGTATTTATAAATACTTTCTTTTTACAACTCCAACTAATAAGCATTATTTTATTAATTATGCTTTTAGTCTGATTGCTGAAACGAAAGATATTGTATTATTAGAAAACAATATTAACACTATTGAAGAACAATTATTAAAACTTAAAACTTCGCTTCCTGAATTATCTGGTTCTATTGCTTCGATTGTGATGAATTGTAATCCTGTTACTTTTGGACACATGTATCTCATTGAGTCGTGTGCTAAAGAAAATAATCATGTCATTATCTTTCTTGTTGAAGAAAATAAATCTGTATTTTCATTTGATATTCGCCTTGAACTTATCAAAAAAGCAACGAAGCATTTGGAAAATGTGGTTGTGCTTCCTTCTACTGCATACATCATTTCTTCAGCAACATTCCCTACTTATTTTTTAAAGGAATTAAATGATGTATCTCTAGTTTATATGGATCTTGATATTACAATATTTAAAGAATATTTTATGAGAATTTTTAATATTAATTTTCGTTACGTTGGAGAAGAACCTTTAGATCCTACAACTCGCGCTTATAACATGGCAATGAAAGCCATTCTTAAGGACAAATTAAAAATAATTAAAAGAATAGAAAACAATCAAGAACCAATTAGTGCTTCTTTTGTTAGAAAGTTGGCTAAAAATCACCAATATAAAGAAATTAAACAGTTGGTACCTAAAGCTACCTATCAATTTCTAATTTCAGCAAAAGGAAAGGCATTATTTGATGAATGACAAAATACTAAAAGCTAGAGAAGACCGAATGAATGAAATTAAGAACTTTCTTTCTTCTTCTCATTTAACAATTTCAATTAAAGTAAATATACCAGGACTAAATAAAAATATAAATGAAGCGCATCTTTTGGTGCGCTTGTTTTGTGCAGAACTTAAGAAAAGAAAACAATTTAGATCATTCAATATGCTAAATTGTGCTGATGGACCCTATGCACTTATATCTTTCATCTCAGATGATATAAAGAGTGTTAAACTCTCAATGATTGGTTTAGAAGAAAATCACGAACTAGGTCGCTTTATTGATCTTGATGTTTTTGGGTCTTCTGTTCCTTCATTATCGAGAAGAGAATTAGGGATTACTCCTCGCAAATGCTATCTGTGCGGTAAAGATGCAAGTTATTGTTCACGCAATCAGACACACAGTACTGATGTTTTATTATCATACATAAAAAAACGTGTCGCAATTTATCTATCAAATCAAATTAAATTATTACTCACTAATTCAATGATGACTGAGTTAGACTTAGAAGATAAATTTGGTTTGGTCACGAAATTATCACAAGGATCTCATCCGGACATGAATTATCAAATGATGATAAATGCTCAACAAGCAATTCTTCCCTATTTCAAAAATCTATTTGAAATTGGATATCAAACAGATGATTTAATTCATTTATTAGAAAAAACAAGAAACATAGGAATAGATGCAGAACAAGAAATGCTCAAATCAACAGGAGGTATTAATGCCTATAAGGGATTGATTTTTGTTCTTGGTATCACCTGTCTTGCATCTGGATATGCATTAAGTCATCATCAAAAATTCGATTTGATTTTTGAAAACATAAAAACTATTTCCTTATCAATTGATAAAGATTTCAAAAATCCTCCAATCACTTCTGGTCTCAAAGCTTTTCATGAATATGGCTTTATGGGTATTCGTGGTGAAGTCAAAAATGGCCTATCTTCTGTTCAATCTGCATTGAAAATGATAAATATAGATGACACTCATTATCTACATCAATGTTTCAAACGCTTAATTTTGAGTTCAGAAGATACCGTATTTTTAAACAGATCGAAATCAATGGACAGATATCTTAAATTCAAAAAGGAAATTGAACAACTTGATGTCTCTAACCCAGGTGCATTAAAAACCTTTACAGAAAGGGCTATTTCAGAAAATTTGAGTTTTGGTGGCTCAGCAGATTTATTAATAACGACGCTTTTCTTACAATCAATTAAAATTTTTTACACATAAAAAAAGACATGTTGCCATGTCTTTTATTTTTTCTTATAAGGCTTCAGAGATTGTTTTACCTTGCATATGTAAGATTAGATAATCGGGACCACCGGCTTTAGAATCGGTTCCACTCATATTAAATCCACCAAATGGTTGATAGCCAACAATTGCACCTGTACACTTTCTGTTAAAGTATAAATTCCCTACATGGAATTCTCTTCTTGCTTTTTCTAAATGCATTCTATTATTTGAAATGACAGATCCAGTCAACCCATATTCTGTATTATTAGCAACTTTAATCGCTTCATCAAAGGATTTTACTTTAGATACTGCTAATATCGGACCAAAGATTTCTTCTTGCATTAATGTTGAATGATGATCGAGATCAACAAAGATAGTTGGATCAACAAAATAACCAGTTGATGCATCTGCTTTACCACCAATGACACATCTGCCTTCTTTATGGCCTTTATCAAAATAAGATGTCACTTTATCAAATGCATTTTTATCATTGAGTGGTCCCATAAAGTTCTTAAAATCTTCGGGATTACCAACTTTGAGATCTTTGGTTAATTTAACAATTTTTTCAATGACTTCATCATAAACATCTTGGTGAATAATTGCTCTTGAACACGCACTACATTTTTGACCAGAAAAACTAAAAGCAGATTTGACGATTGATTCAGCAGCTAAATTGAGATCTGCATCACTATCAACAACGATTGCATCTTTACCACCCATTTCAGCAATCACCCGTTTCAACCAAATTTGACCAGGATGAACTTTTGCTGCTTTTTCATAGATTCCCATACCTACCTGTTTAGATCCCGTGAAGGAAATAAATCTAATTCTTGGATGTTCTACGATATAATCACCAATGACTGCGCCACTACCAGGTAAAAAATTAACGACTCCTTCAGGTAACCCAGCTTCTTCAAGAACTTCAATGAATTTATAGGCGATAACTTGTGTTGTGCTTGCTGGTTTAAGTAAGACTGTATTTCCGGCAACAATCGCTGCAGTCGTCATTCCACATAAAATAGCTAAAGGAAAATTCCATGGGGAGATAACTGCTCCAACACCTAAAGGAATATATCTATATTCATTTCTTTCAATATTTCTTCTACTTAAGACAACATCATCAATTCTTGATAAGGAAAGCATTTGTCTACCATAATATTCCAAAAAGTCGATTGCTTCAGCAACATCTGCATCAGCTTCGGGCCATGGTTTACCAGCTTCTTTTGTCATTAAAGCACTAAACTCAAATTTTCTTTTTCTTAATATCGCAGCAGATTTAAATAAAACATCAGCTCTGATTTCAGGTTTAACAAATTTCCATGTTTCAAAAGCGTGAAGTGCTGATTCAATTGCTAAATCCGTTTCAGTTCTCGATGCTTGAGAAATTGTTCCAATAACTTCCTTGAAATTTGAAGGATTGAGAGAAGTCACTTGTTTATCAGTATGAACTCTTTTCCCTCCGATAATTAAATCATACTGTCTTCCTAAATAACCATCAACTATTTCTAGTCCTTGCTCATACTTCTTGATGTTTTCTTTGTTGCTAAAATCTGTGAGTGGTTCTGTTTGATACGTATATATTGACATCATATTTCCTTTCTATACCACTGATTTTTCAATCTGTTTGGTATCACTATTTTTAAAACGATTTAAATGCAAAAATGACATGTCAACCGTTGTTTTCTCATTTAAAATCATTTGAGTAATTAAGACTCCCGTCATCGGGGCAAACATGAAGCCATGACCAGAAAATCCGCACGCCATATAAAAACCTTTAAGTTGATCGGTATCACTAATAATAGGCTGCCTATCAGGAGACATATTATATGATCCCCCCCATTGTCTGATAACTCTTAAATTTCCTAAGACTGGTAAAATATTAACCACCGTTTTTGCCATTACATCTAAAAATTGCCATGATGACTCGATATCGTGGCCTTTTTCAGCTTCAAGATTACTTCTTCCTATCAAAAATGATCCGTGAGGTACTTGTTGACAATAGATGTTCTTTGAAAACGAAATCACCATAGGTCCTTGCATCTTTTCAACTGGTTCAGTTGCTAGTATTTCATGATTTTCTGAGTAAACAGGAATATCAACACCAGCTAAATCTCCAATTTCTTTCGCATATCCACCAGATGCATTCACAACAATTTTAGTTTGGTATGTATCTTTTGTTGTTATGACTTCTACAATCTTGTTATCTTTCGTCTTAATCTCTAATGCTTCTTCAAAAAATGAAAAATGAACGCCCAGTTTTTTTGCTGCCAAATAATAAGCTTCAGTCAATTTAAATGGGTTCAAATGACCATCTGTATTGCAAAAAGTGGCACTAATAAATGAATCAGGATTTAAATGTGGAACAATCTTAAGTGCTTCATCTTTAGTTAACTGTTTAGAAGGTATGCCTAAACTATTTTGCAAAATAACATTCTTTTTGAATTGCTCATGTTCTTCGTTTGTTGTTGCTAAAATGAGATAGCCTTCTTGTTTAAACTCCAAATCGCCTTTATATTCCAAAGTGTTTTTTGCATTTTCGAAAAATTCAATACTCATTTTCGCGAGTTTACAATTCATTTCAGTCCCCCATTGCTGTCTAACACCCGCTCCACAACGTCCTGTTGCTCCATTGGTAAAATAACCTTTATCAACCACATAAATGTCTTTCACGCCTTTTTTTGCGAGGTTATATGCAATAGAAACTCCACTGATACCTGCACCTATAATCAAAATGTTAGCTTTCATCATTTTGATCCTCCGCAATCAATTTCAATTGAACACCCGTTGTCATAGGTCTAACTTTATGAACTGGAACACTTTCAACTGGAACATTTGAAAACTTACTTATTTCTTTTTGAATGAGATGACCACATGTATTTGCTTGACAGGGACCCATACCTACTCTAAGTAATCTCTTCAAATCCTCAAAGGTTGTATAACCTTGTTCAAGTAAATCATCAATTTGTTGTAAGGTGATGTCTTCACAACGGCATATAATCACTTTGTCTTTATTCATCTTTTTCTCTGATGGTTACAAATTCATGAATCCATAATGCAGGTACTGATACGGTAATTAAAGCGGTATGATCTTGCTTTTTATTCGCAAGGATACTTTCAATTTTTGCATCGCAAATGACATCACCATTGCGATTTACTCCAAGCCAAATTTCACCTTTTTTTGGTAAGGGTAATAATTC
Organism: uncultured Mariniplasma sp.; assembly: GCA_964625435.1. Lineage (GTDB taxonomy): Bacteria > Bacillota_I > Bacilli_A > Acholeplasmatales > Acholeplasmataceae > Peloplasma. Next base: position 2,137 of record CAZVDQ010000021.1, on the reverse strand, counting down.
ATAAGGGATTTTAAATACTGCTTTATCTCCAACGAGTTGTGCGATAATAATCGCCAATCCTGGGCAACTTGTTACACAAATACCACAGCCTGTACATGCTAAAACATCAAGTTTAGGTTGCGTATTGATATTTTCTCCAATTATGATTGCATTAAATGGACAGCTCGTTTCACATGGATTACAAGGAATATCTTCATAACACTCCAAAATTGCTTTTGGACGAATGAGTGCTTTTTCATCTGGAAAACGTGAAAGAACTTGATTTAATGTGGGTACACCATTTGAATTAAGCATCATGTATACCTTCTTTGAGTTTATTTAATCCAGTTTTAGTTTTAATCCCAAAAGGACCATTTCTAAGCATATCAAGTTGTTCTTTATAATATTTGATTAAATCATCTGCTTTCCGATGAGCCGTATTTAAATGCTTACTCACATAAATACCAGTAAGATAGCCTTCCATCATCGCTGAACTTGCTTCTTCAATTCCTACTGCATCTCCACATACAAAAACTGATTGAGTGGTTGTTTGATAGTTTTTATCAATAACTGGAACAAAACCACCTAGTTCTGATACATATTTGGTTTTAGCACCAATCATAGATAGGAGTTGATGCATAGGTGATAAACCTACTGAAATACAAAGTGCATCAATTTCCATTTTTCGCGATGTATCTGGAATTTCCTGCCATTTTTCATCTAATGAGACAATTTCAATGGCTTTTAATTCAGTATCACCAATAGCTTTTTTAACTGTAGTAGACGTTAAGATAGGAACTCCTAATCTTGTTACTTTTGAAGCATGAACCTTATAACCACCAATTTTTGGTGCTGCTTCTAAAATTGCTTTTACATTAACTCCGGCTTGAATAAGTTGATAAGAAACAATTAACCCTATATTTCCACTGCCAATCATGACAACATCGTTTCCTGGTAAAACACCAAAATTATTCATTAAAGTTTGAATCGCACCCGCGCCATAAATTCCTGGAAGATCATTGTTCTCGAAAGCTAAAAACTTCTCGCTTGCTCCAGTAGCAACAATAATTGATTTTGCTTGATATCTAACATACTTGTCCTTATGTAAAACTGTCACAACACGATCTCTATATAATCCAACAACTGTCGCTTCTGTTAGAATTTCAAGATTAGGGAATCCTTCAAGATCAGAAATTAATTTCTTTGCAATATCAAAACCACGCGTTTTAGCATATTGATCCTTTGAACCAAAAAATTTGTGTGTCTGTTTAACTAATTGCCCACCAACATTTGGGTTTCTTTCAATAATTAAAACTGATAATCCAGATTCCAATGCTGTTTTTGCAGCACATAATCCTGAAGGACCACCACCGATAATGATTAAATCTTTACTAATCATTTGATGACCCCCTTATCGCTTTGTTTATCGACAATCATATTTTCTTCTAAGAAAGTGATACACGTTTTAATATTTGGAATACCATTAACAATCATATTACATGAAGCACAGTTTCCTATAGCACAATAAAAGCCGCGTGGGCGGTTTTCTTTGATACTATAACTTAGTGTCTTAATTCCTAATGCATGAAGTGCTGAAGCAATTGTATCGCCTTCATACCCAAATAATTTTTGTCCCTCAAACATAAAAAAAATCTTTTGTTTTTTAGGAAACTCTAAAATTGGATGTTCATTAATTCGCATCGTTTTGTCCTTTTCATTGTTAATCTAACTATATTTTATCATATAAATATATGATATAAAAGACTATCTTCAAAAACGCTTACATTTTCTTCTCTGTTTAAAAAAATAATAATTGATAAATAGAGAAACTATACTATTAAAAATAAAAAACACGAAATTATCGTGTTTTTTAAAATTTTGTTTTTATAATAGTTCATCAATATAATGTTCAATATTTTTAGGCTCAAAACTTGGAGCAAATCGGTGTATAACCTTGCCTTGTTGATTGACTAAAAATTTTGTGAAATTCCATTTGATACGATTCGAAGTTGATAGTTTAGAAAGAAAACTTGGCTTTCTACCTCCAGTAATATCATGCTGAATTTGATTTCTCAAATAAATATAAAGAGGATGGGTGTTCTTGCCATTCACCTCAATCTTAGCAAATGTCTCAAAAGTAGTTCCATAAGTTAGTTCA
>CAZVDQ010000020.1:0-25453 GCA_964625435.1 uncultured Mariniplasma sp. | reverse complement strand
ATCATTAAGGTAAACTTTACCACTATTTGCATCTAAGAGAGTTGTCATAATATTTATCGTTGTTGATTTTCCTGCACCATTTGGACCTAAAAAAGCAAATAAACTCCCTCTTTTGATTGTAAAAGAGATATCATTTACTGCTAAAACTTCACCATAACTTTTTACTAGATTTTCTACTCTTACTATCCAATCCATCAAATTCTCCTTCTTCTATACTATAATATATATTTGGATACTTGATTGTATTCAATATTTTTTCATTTTATACTTATTACCAAAAATATCCTTTTATCAATAAAATTATATCACAACAAACAACTATGTGTTCATGTCAATACTAGAAATATGAAGGGTTGGTTAGCTGATATATTTGCAGCCCTCTTACTAGCTGGTCCAGTAGTTTTATATTCTTAGTCTATAATTACTGGGTACTCTATCACACTGGTACAGCAGCATTATTATCATTCTCACTTTCTGCAATTCTTTGTGTAGGTTTAGTTCCAACACTTTCAGTTGCAGGTATTATTTCAAGAAAATTCTCACAAAAAACTGGCAACATTTGGACATCAGTTTTCTTTAATACTTTATTCTTCACATTAATTACTTTAGCAAATACAATCGTTTACGTTATTGCTATTGGTTAATTAAATTTTTCATTTAAACGGGGTATACATAAAACAGAAACTGTTCACGCAGTTCCTGTTTGTTTTAATCAAATAGTCTCTTCAATCATTCTAATTTATTGATAAGAAAATTTTTTTTAATCTCACAATTTAGCCTTTTTCTTTTTAGGCAATGGGAGTGCTAGTTCGGTTTTGATAATGAGTTCTTTTAAGAAAAACCTGTTATCTATATTATCAATGAGAAAATATGGTTTAGCCCCTTTATAAGGCGAGAAATAAGTAATATCTTCTATCAGTTTTTTACCAGCTTCAGTTGGTTTAATGAATAGATTATCATCACATAATAACCCAACCATTTTGCCAGACAAAAACAATCCATATTCACCAAACATTTTTTTTATAGATATACCATCTATATCACTTAATTGATCAATAATATAGTCAGCGAAGTTCTTTGAAGTTGACATTTTTTTCTCCTTTATAATCCTTGATTGTAGCAAATATCCATATTTATTTTTTCATTAATCGTTTTCTTTCACTTTCAGGTAGTTTTTCTAAAGCGTAGCGGAATGCTGTTCTAGGCATGATATCAATATTTTTTTCTAGATATTTTATAACATCTGTTTGATATTTTTTGCTAGCTTCTTTTAGTAACCACCCATAGCCTTTTTGAACTAAGTAATGTTTATCGTAAAATACGAGATCACAAATATGGAAAACATCATTGATTTCCAGTAATCCTTTTCTAGCAGGAATCACGAGTAACACGGGTGCACATCTTCTGACAGCAAACCTTTCATGAGTTGTCCAATGATTAATTTTAGGAATAATTTCTGGAAATTTCAGTAACAACTTAGTAAATGCATGCGTCATAAAATCATCGCAATCCCACCAATCAGAAATATAATTGAGTACAAAACTTTCTAGTGTGTAATATGTTTCTGTTGTAAATTCTTTATGTTTATATTCTAAGATTTGATATGCAATGATTGTATAATATTGATTCTTCATTCGCAAGAATGATTCAGCTAATAAAAGAACTTCTTCTAATGACAATTGCATAATGTCATTTTTATTTTGTTTCACAACATGACGTACTTGTTTGGTGGTATTAGGGACTGCAATAGATTGACAACTATTTATGATGTTATCTTTTATCTCTTTCCACTTCATAATTATTCTCCCTATCCTTATATTTTAGAAATACAATATCTACTTTTAGTTTATCATATTTTTAAATTTAAAAAGTTGAATATAACGATCAAGCATTTTGTCTCATGATAATTTATGCTATAATAAATTAACAATTATGTCGGAAAGGATATTAGATATGAAAATAACTGATATTGTCTATAAAAGTGTTGATGAAGTAAAAGCAATGCCCCGATTTGATATGAAAAAAATGCCTATTAGACCAAAATGGTATTTACAACTATTGGCATGGGTTTTGGCTTTTCCTGAAACCTTTACTGTACATTCATTCATACGGAAACATAACATGGAGAGCCTTAAAGGTCCATTCATATTATTATGTAGTCACAATAGCTTTCTAGATTTTAAAGTTGCTACAAGAGCAGTGTTTCCACGAAGATCTAGCTACATTGTTGCTGTTGATGGATATATTGGTAGAGAAGGTATTATGCGAAACGTTGGTTGTTTCATGAAACGTAAGTTTGTAAGTGATAACGAGCTAATCAGACAAATCAAACATAGTCTTGCCGTTAATAAGACAGTTTGTCAAATATATCCCGAAGCAAGATATTCACTTGTAGGAACAACTTCAATGCTACCTGATAGTTTGGGAAAACTTGTTAAATTAATGAATCACCCTGTAGCAACCATTATTTCTCACGGTCATCACTTAAGACAACCCGTTTGGAATCTTAAACCAAGAAAAATTCATACATCAACAGATATTACACAAATAATTACCAAAGATGAAATTAGTAAATTAAGTGTTGATGAAATCAACAAAAGAATACGAGAAGCCTTTAAATATGATGATTACGCTTATCAAGTTCAAGAGAAAATCAAGATAACAGAGCCATTTAGAGCAGAAAACCTTCATAAACCTCTTTATATGTGTCCCCATTGTAAAACTGAACATCAAATGGCAAGTAAAGGCACTAAGTTATGGTGCAAGGCTTGTTCTGAAGAATATGAAATGGATGAACTAGGAAGACTTGCTAACACTAAGGGTAAAACGATATTTTCGCATATCCCAGATTGGTTCGAATGGGAACGAGAACAAGTCAAAAAACAAATCATGAACAATGAATACAATATTGAACTAGAAGTCAATATTGACATGTTACCCAATAGTACAGGTTATTACCGAATCGGAAAAGGAACATTAACGCATAATAAAGATGGTTATAAACTTATCGGAGAAAATCTTAAAGTTGAAAAACCAGTAATCGCTAATTTTGGAGTTCATATTGAATATGATTATTTTGGTAGAGGTGATGGATTAAGTTTTTCAACAAGTGAGGACACCTACTACTTGTATCCAACAAATCAAGAATATTCAGTTACTAAATTTCATTTTGCTACTGAAGAACTATATAAACTAGAAGTAGAACATAAGAAATAAACAAAGAACCTTAGATATCGAATTCTAAGGTTCTTTTTTATATACCAATTAATTCCTCTTTTTTTTTAAGTCTCTACTAAATGGGGTTCACTCTAAAATGAGGGGTATTTGATTATTTAGTTTTTACTTCTTTTGTCTTAACTTCCTCAGCTTTAACTTCTTCTACCTTAACTTCCTCTTTTTTTTCTTTAATATCCGTACCTAGATATTTAGGTAATTCAAGTCCAGCCATATCAAATAATTCTTTCATTGGAGGAATTGATTTCATCAAATTTGAAGCGAAATTAGCTGTCGAAGATGAACCATCTTTTGATCCACTATCCCAAACAGTAATCTTATCAAATTTAAGATTCTTGATTGCTTCAACTTGGATTTTAACGAGCATTTCAAGCTTATCAGCAATTAACATCTTAACAGCAGCATCCGGATTATCCCCAGCAGCTTTAACAATTTGTTTAAAGCCTTCTGCTTGTTTAGTTAGAATTTCAAGACTACCACGAGCTTCAGCATCTAGTTTAGCAAATATTGCATCTGCTTGACCTCTTGCATGTCTTCTTGTTTCTTCAGCAATTGCTTCAGCTGCAATAACGATCTTTTGCTTGTCAATTTCAGCTTTAACGATGATGTCTGCTTCCTGAGTAGCTTTTTCACGAGTAGCACGAGCTAGTTCAGCGGTTTGTTCTGCAAGATAGGAATCTTCAAGTGCTTTCGCTGCTGCAACTTTTTCTGCAACCATTGCTCTTCTGAGTGATTCAGCTTCAATTTCTCTACGTGTTGCATTGGTTTGAGAAATATCTCCTAATGATTTATTTTCACCTTCAATTGCCTTTGAGTTTGCAAGTGCAACTTGAATTCTCTGATCACGATGTGCATTCGCTTCACCAATAGAACCATCTCTATTCTTTTCAGCAACTGTTTTCTTAGCATCATTAATAGCTTTTGCTGCTGCTTCTTTACCTAGAGCTTCAATATATCCTGATTCATCATTAATATCAGTAACGTTAACGTTGATTAGTCTTAAACCAATTTTCTTTAATTCAGTTTCAACATTGTCTGAAACTGCTTCAAGGAATTTATCTCTATTGGTATTGATTTCTTCAATATCCATTGTTGCAATGACTAAACGTAATTGACCAAAAATGATATCTTTAGCTAATTCTTGGATTTCCTGCATCTTTAATCCCAATAATCTTTCAGCTGCATTTTGCATAACTCCTGATTCAGTTGAAATACCAACTGTAAATCTTGAAGGTACATCAATACGAATATTTTGTCTTGAAAGTGCATTGGTTAAATCAACTTGAATAGACATTGGTGTTAAATCTAAAAATTGATATGCTTGAATAAATGGAATAATAAATTTAGTTCCCCCATGCATACATAATGCTGATTTATGTGTTCCATCGACATTATTACCGACCTTACCATAAACAACTAGAATCTTATCCGAAGGACACTTTCTAATTCTTGTAACAACAAAAGCAAGCACTGAAAAAATGATTATAAGAACCGTTACGATTGGTCCGATAATTGCTGCCCATGAAATTAAAATAATATTTTCCATCTCTATTTCTCCTTATTTTCTATTTTGATTTAACAACTAATATTGTTGTATCTACGATTGCAATAACTTCAACTTCTGTTTTCGGCATGATATCCTGATCCTCTTCGGTAACTGCTTCTACTTCGATGAATCGTTCTTGCATTGTTAAGGTTACCTTGCCTTTACCACTTTTTGCTTTAGGTATGCGTATATAGACCGTTCCTTTTTTTCCTATAGCATTTTCATAATCTAGATTACCTGCGGATTCCAACTTATAAACTGCTTTGAAAGCCAAAGAAACCAGATAAGCAGCGATGAATCCAGAAACAACCCCAATAAGTGACGACCAAAAGAGTGATAAAGTATTCGCGAATAAGAATGCTGCCCATCCACCTATACTAAGAAATGCTAGAACACCTCTAACTGTGAGAATTTTCATTCCACCAACGGAACTGAAAGGTTCGTCGTTGATAATATCAACATCCATATCCGGACTATCTATACCATCAAAATCTGAGCCATCCATACCAATAAACATTAAAACGATGAAAATAACCATCACAGCACTAGTAGTGACTGCAATAATAAACATAATTTGTTGAAAAGAGTTCAAACTTTCCCACCACATGTGTTAAACCCCCTATCATTAATTTAAGTTTATTGTAACATAATTACATCCGATTTGTACATATTTTTTAGATTATGGGATGATTTAGATTATGTTTGGATTTTACTGATTTATTACATAATTGCTATCTTTTATGTACCTAGGTAAGGGTTTGCATTTAATATGAGTATTTGGTATTATTATATTCAGACTCACATGAATAAAAATATAATTAAGGGCGGTAAAAACGATTATGGATAATCCAAAAGAAAAACATAAGAGACGTATTCGATATAAGGGTACACATCCAAAATCTTTTGAAGCTAAATATAAAGAATTGCAACCAGATAAATATGCAGAAACAATTGAAAAAGTTATCCAAAAAGGGAATACTCCGGCAGGTATGCATCGCCCAATCTGTGTTAATGAAATTCTTGAGTTTTTACAAATAAAACCTGGACAAATTGGATTAGATGCAACATTAGGTTATGGTGGTCACTCAACAGAAATACTGAAGCAGCTAAATCAAAAAGGACACTTATATGCTATTGATGCTGATTCCATTGAATTACCACGCACCCAAAAACGATTAGAAAACTTGGGATTTGGTCCAGAAATTTTAACAATCAAGCACATGAATTTTTCAGATATTGATTATCTTGCATTAGAATCGGGTCCATTTGATTTTATTTTAGCCGATTTAGGTGTTTCTTCAATGCAGATTGATAATCCAAAAAGAGGGTTTTCTTTTAAAACAGATGGTCCATTAGACCTAAGGATGAATCAAGATAAAGGAATAACCGCAGCTGAACGTTTAAAAGAAATGACCAAGGATGAAATATGTGGAATGTTGATTGAAAACGCTGATGAACCTTATGCAGAAGAAATTGCTTCTGCTATTGTTTCTGAATATCATAGAGGTAATCAAATATCAACCACGTCACAATTACAAAATGTCATCAAGGATGCATTAAAATCCATTCCACATGATAACCGAGATGTTGAGATTAAAAAATCTTGTCAACGATCCTTTCAGGCATTAAGGATAGATATCAATCATGAGTTTGAAGCATTATTTGAATTTTTAGAAAAACTCCCTTCAGTGCTAAAAGCTGGTGGAAGAGTTGCTATTCTTTCATTTCATTCAGGTGAAGACCGCCTTGTTAAAAAGTCTTTTCAGCACTTTTTTAGAGAAGGTGTATATCGTGAAATTGCACCAGGTATAATTCGACCCTCGATGGAGGAACAAACTTCTAATAGTCGAGCAAGATCTGCAAAATTACGATGGGCAATAAAACAATGATCGCTTAAGTACATTAAAATAGTGAAAAGAAATGAAAAAAACTGCAGTTTATGCAGCTTTTTTATTCGTCAATGATGAATAATTAGATTAAACCTTACTATAATCTATTCCTGTAACTTCCTTAATTTCTGCATATGTTTTATCGTAATATGATAGAAAGAGTTTAAAATATCCTTCTGTCTTTTCGTTGATATACATTGATGGAATAGCATCATTTTCTATCAATTGTTTGAATGGGTACTTTCCATTTACTCTCCAAAGATTTAATATTCCTGGTCTCACTGCATCATTTGGACAAACTAAAGAGCAGTTCATACACATCGTACAATGATGAGAAAAATGTGGAATCCCATGACGTATTTCAATATTTTGTGTTGGGCATTGTATAACACAAAGGCCACACCCGCTGCAAATATCTTTTTTGACGTGGATTAATGGTCCGTTAATCTTTGCTCCTATCCATTGAATTCTAAAAATATAATGCGCGATGATATACCAAGGATAATATCTTTGTTTTTCTTTATCACCATTTTTTATCTTAATAGCAATTAATTTAGCCATTCCAAGTGTATGATTAAACATCTGTTTTGCTAGTGCATCTTGATATTTAAACATGATATTGTACGGCATAAGAAGATGTTTATCCATCATAGTAATAAAACCTTTTCTTTTTAGTTTTCTTATCAAAGACCAACTAGAGACACTATTAATATGAAATGGTTCACCTGAAGTTTTAAATATGTATGCAGGAAGTCCATTTACATGAGGTAACTGTTTGATAAAATCAAGAAAAAACTTGGGTGTATTGAACGCATGAATAGGATAACCAAATAAAGCTATGTCGTATAAGTTCGGATTTGGAACATCGTGAATTGGGTTACGCACGTCAAAAATAGTTGTATCAATATCTAAAAGATTCAATTCTTCTGCTATCTCTTTTGCCGTCAATTTAGTATTCCCGGTCCCAGAAAAAACATAAATAATTGCTTTTTTCATATGTTGCGTCCCATCCCAGAGCTTTCTACACATATTATAGCACCGATTGTATGAATTACTGAGTATGCCTCTTACTTATCTCAATCTATAACATTAAAAAAGATGATAGCAAATTTCTTTTTCGCTATCATCTTAATATTTCATCACAAATTTGATCCATACTATATTAAATTATTTTATTGTTTTTTTTTAATTTCTTTAAGTGAAGAAGCAATTTCCTTTTTCATTGTTGACATTTGTTCACTAGAAGGAGAATATTGAATGCGAATTGGGTCAATAATTTTCTTGAATTTCATTTCTTCCAGTTCTTTAACCGCAAATGCAACACCTTGTCCACCCCATCCAAAACTACCGAATACAAGATAATTAAGATCTCTAGGATTAAGTCCCTTTAAATAACAAAGGAAAGCTGCCATTGATGGCATCAAGCCGTTATTTAATGTAGGAGAACCAACTGCAATATAACTTGCATCAATTAAATCGGATATGATATCAGATAATGGTGTTTTTCTTACATGACGAACTAATGTTTTTATACCTGATTTTTCAAATGTTTCAGCAACTTCTAATGCCATCTTCTCCGTACTCCCCCACATTGTGTCATAAACAACTACAGCCTTATTTTCTTTTTGATATGTACTCATTTTTTCATAAAGATCAAGTGCTTCTTTTATATGTGATCTCCAGATAGCTCCATGACTTGTAGCAATAAGCTCAATATCTAGTTTTTTGACAGCGGCTAGTGCTTTTTGAGTTTGTGCACCATAGGGTAGGACAATATTTGCATAATATTTTTTTAGTTCATCTAGTAAAACCTCTAAATCATATTCATCATCAAATCTTTCGAAAGATGCGATATGCTGACCAAGCATATCATTACTAAATAATATTTTATCATAAGCACTATATGTAACCATATTATCTGGCCAATGAACAAGTGGTGTTTGAATAAACTTTAAATCTCTTTTACCAATATTGATAACCTCATCTGTTTTAACAGGAAGAACTTCGATATCATGGTAAGTCCCTACCATCGAACGAACCCCTGCAGGTCCTGATGCATAAATCTTTGCATGTGGTGCATAATCTAATATTGCGTGAATGCTACTACTATGATCAGGTTCGCTATGATTTGAAATAATGACATCTATTTTCGATGGGTCAATCACTGACTTAATACGAGAAATCATTTCTCCAGCAAATGGCGCATAAACATTATCAATTAAAGTAATCTTTTCATCAATAATAAGATATGCGTTATATGTTCCTCCAAGGCTTGTTGAATATCCATGGAAATCTCTTAAATTCCAGTCAATGACACCCACCCAGTATACATTTTCTTTGATTAAAACTGCATTCATATGATTAAACTCCTTCTCTATTTTTATGAAACACGATTAATATGACATGTTTCATAACTTTTTCATATTCCGTCTACATCATTTTATCTCAAAATCAGTAAATAATCAAAAAAAACGATATTGATATCGCTTTTCTATCTTTACTAAAAGAAATCTAGCAAAATTGGGTATTATAAATTTGGATGACAAATTTAAAATAATACTTCTATTCTATTTATAATTAAAGCTCAATGGCTATGAATCCCTCTATTTTATTCATAAGTACCTTATATCATTTTTGTAATGTTTGCCTATTCTCCGTAATATATCATTCGGTTGTACACATGTTTAAATCCCATCTTCTCATATAATTTTTTAGCATTTCTATTATCTAGATCCACATGTAAAGATAGTTTTCCCTCTGTAATATCTACGGCACGCTTTACCAATTCCGTACCTATTCCTCTACCTTTTGAATTCATATTTGTTCCTATATATGCGAGATGATATGTTGGAATAAAGTCATCAAATTGTGTATTGACAATAATACACACCCCCAATATTATTTCATTTTGTTTTGCTAATAATATAAATCCTTTTTCTATGGCATTATTCAGTGCATCATTCATTTCAATTAAAGGATCTGAATACTCTGCTAAATAGGTTTTAACGGTTCCTAAAATCTCATCTTTGGCGTGAGACTGAAAATCTGTTATTTGTTCAATATCCATGCGACTTCTCGCATCATCTAAAACAATGATATGAGTTCCATTTTCAACATTTCCAGCTTTTACTTGAGACAAAAATGCAGCTAACGGATAAGCATTCTCTACTGATATTTTGATTTGCTCGACTGATCGTAACAATTTTTTCGCTTCTTTTAGTTCTTCTTCACTTACAGTAATTGTTTTTCCAAAACTTTCTTTGAGTGTGTTTTTGGAAGAATCAAGTAAGCTGTGATTTGTTTGCATGTAGGAAACACTATCATCTCCAATTAATTCTGTTTCTAAATCATTTTCCAAACTTGCTCCGCAATATATTTTAGGAATACTTTTTTCATTTTCAATCCACTCTCTTAAAAATACGTTATACATACTAGTCAATGTATAACCGTGATTAAATTGTGTATATACAGTATCAATCTTCTCTCTTCTTTTAATGATTTCTTTAGTTAACTCTTCAAGTGCCATCAAAGAAACGTGATTATTGGTATATCCCTCTACAGCTAGATAATAAGAATTTGTCGTTGCTAAATGTTGAAGATAATCCATTTTTTTAGATTTATCTTGTTTTCTTACATCCAATACCAACGATGCATCAAAAAAATTTGTTTTCCAAGTTTCGTGACTGAATCTTGGAATAATTATTTTTAACCCATTTTTATCTGCAAAATACTCAATCGCTCTTAAGTAAGCATTTGTCCCATCTGTTAAAATGGTTGTCTTCTTATGTGCTATAGCATCTTTACATAATACTTCAGCGATGCGGGCATTTTTATGATGTGTTGGATTTGCTCCTTCTAATTTTAGATAGATTTGTTTAACATGTAATTTTTTTTCTAGATTAATTGCTCTTAGTAATGGTGTTCTTCCTGATAATTTCAATTTAATCACTCTTTCTTTATAACCTATTATAGCATATTGAAAATTCAGTATTTTTATCTATACATTCTATTCAGTAATATAAATTTATATAAATACGGACAAAATAAAAGACATATTTTGGGCTTGCCAAACAATATGCCTTTTAATTTTATCAAATCTAATTATTTCTTAAAGTTTGTTCCTTAATTAATTGGACGCAAGCGAATAATTTCGTGTTCGACATATTCTGTATCAATATTCACAACACCATCACCCGTAATTGAACCAGTAATATCTTGAATAAAATTATCGACACCTTTAAAGTAAATTGATCCGTCATAGTCAATAATTAAATCATTAACACCATTGATTGATAAACCATCTGTTAAATTCGTAACATCAAATTGATAGTAGTTGTTATCGGATAACTCAACGTTAAATTCAAACTTATAGATTGCTGTTTCATCATCATTGATTGCTACATATGCTTCACCTAGTTTAGTTATTTCTGTAACTGCTGAAAGATTTGTATACATTGCCAAGTAATGATCATTTGTTTCATCATAAGTTAATATAACATTATCTTGACCAGCTGTCCAAGATTCGCGTTCAATCAAATATAGATTATCATCTAAGATAACAACATTATTCAAGTTGTTGATGAAATCATAGACATTCATACGCATCATTCGATATTCAATATTTGACATCGTAAAGGTTGCACTGAAACTAGAATCGACTGGCATAATATCACCTTTAGCGAAGAATACCGGTAATGAGTTGTACATCTCTCCTTCTAACTGCAATTCATTATCTTCATCATCAAGGATAGTAAAATTATTTGTATAAACAACGCATCCTTCATCAATGTTACACATTTGTTCGCTAATTGTAGACGAGGGTATTGCATCTTGTGCTAACATAATTCTATTAATTATTTGTTCTCCTTGAGTAAACACTAATGTGCCCCAACCAAGATATGTTTCGCCTGTAGAAGTTTTTCTAGATAAACTTATATCAAGACGACATGTAGCGGTTTCACATAATGCCACTTCAGTTAAAGATTCTTTTTCAGTTGTGATTGTAACATCATCTAATGTAGCAGTAACCGTAAATGGTATTCTAGATCCAAATTCGGCATTAGCCCATTGACTGAAATGATATAACTCGTTACCGAGATCATCTAAAATAATATACTCTATTTCGTTACCATAACAATATTGAGGGTCTGTACAAACTGCATTCGTTAGTGTTTTTTGTGTTACTTCTGTCTTATCTGATTCAACAAATACTATAGTTTCATATATAGTTGAGCCTTGTGGATAATTAATGCCGTAATAAGTACCATCAAATGTTTCGTAGTTATACCAACATCCAGATGAGGTTGTACAAACAGTTGATTTTTCAGTTACGGTTGTATTTTCAGTCATACGATACTCAATATATAAAGGTATGGTTTCGCCTTGAGCTATTTGAACATTCGTATATGTTTCACTCAGCAACTTATCTTGATCATCATATATTCTCACTTGTACATATTCATCACATGTAGTATATTCGCACACGATACCAGTAACATCTTTCGAATAGTCATAAACAGCATTATTCGTTTCATTTAATTTAATTTGATCAATATATGTATCACCTAATTGAATAAGTGAATTTCCATAAATCCACAGTCCATATGTATTAATTGATTCGTCCACCATATAAAAATTATCAATACATCCAACATCTCCATTTTCACACACTTTGTCTATATTTGACCATTGAAGTTGGTAGTCTATTTGGGTGAACTCATCAACTTGATAAGTTTCTTTATAAGCTGGTACTGTTTCACCAGGATATACTCTTACTGAGCCATCAAATGAACCTATCAAAGTTTCTCCATCATAGATATCATATAGGACATTGTACCAACATCCATTGGAGTCTGTACATGCCGGTCTAGATGCATCAAATGAACCTAATTGTGTAAGTTGAAGATCAGCATTTGAAACGATCATATCACCAATATCTTGTTGAACATTAACATAATCATAATTATATCCGTCATTATGATATTGATTGCCTTGCATGTCATACATATCTACACTAATATAGCTATTACAAAGAGGGCTATAACATAAATCTTCACGTTCACCTAATTCAATATAACTAGACTCTAATGTACCATCCGAATTAATTGTATAAAGTAAAGTTGTATAATAGCCTAGTTCCTCTATATAGGTTTGATTGTAATCATAGAAGTATAGATCACCGTTAGGAAATGTAACAGGATTTAAGTTTTCTGAATCTGGTATAGTCTTAAGTCCTGTAATTGGCGAATAGATCTTGATGTTACTATCCCAAGAATCACAAATGATGTTATTATTGCGTGGATCTAAAATGAGTTCGCATTCATTAAAACCTGCTTTAGTTGCATTAATGTACTCTTCTAATAATAATTCATTCGTTTCAGAATCAAAAGATAATCTCATTACATATCTATCATATTTAGATGGATCTGTTGCATTTTCTTTATTTTCTGTAAAGAAGATATCCTCATCACTTGCAGAAAATCCCCATGATGAGATCATATAGTTGTTGACACGATAATAATTCCAATTATAATATTCAGCAAGGATCTGATCAACAAATCTTTGTGCAACACCACTGATTGGATTTTCCGTAACTTGAGCAAAATATTGGGTCATCGTGATAACGCGAATATCTTCTATAAATAAATCAACTGTAAATTCTTGTTGGTATTGAATGTTTCCATTTTCATCAAGAACAGGAACTTCTTGAATCTGGAAAATCGGATCTCCATTTTCATTTAAAATTGGTTCGTCAACATAATCATAAACCGGATTCCCATTTTCATCTACAACAAGATTTCCATCATCATCTACTTGTTGAATTTTAAAGTGCTCAACAAGTGGAACATTTAGCATCTCAGTTAGAATTGGTCCTTCAGTGAAGATCAGCGGGTTGCCTTCCGAATCCAAAACCGGCACTTGAACTTCATCAAAAAATTGGCCCCCAAATTCATCGAATATTGGGTTTCCAAATTCATCAAATCTTGGAATTTGTTGTGTTTCAATAACTGGTTGATTCAATGTAACCATGATATTAATGTTTCTAGAATGATCTTCTTGATAAGTACTCGTATTTTCCATATATTCAATATTTTTGGTTGCAAACATCTTACCTGATTCGTTGTGAATTAGATAGATTCCGCCAGCATGTAAAGAATCAAATATTTTTTGTGAGAATGTAGTTACTTGGTTTTCATATCCCAAATCAACTTCAAAAACGACAATTGTATATGCTCCAAACACTTCTAATGCAAGAGGGTTGGAAGATATCGTAACTTCTAAACCTTGTTCATTTGTGAAACCAACTTCTTCGAAAAATCCTTCTTCCGTTAATTTCACAATAATGTTTTCTGTTTGATTAAGAGTATCCATTTCAACTGCTAGCTTCATCATATTTATTTCTGGTCCGGTAGATGCTAGTGTTTGTGCATCAAATACACCTCTTGGCACAACAGCTAAACCTGTTGAACCCGTCAAATCAGCGACGAAATCAGTCATCAACTCAACACTATCAAGATATTGAATGATTGTTTCGTTCTCATGAATGCTGATTCGATCAGAAACAACTTGATCTTTCAAGACGCATTCACCATTAATCACAAAATAATCACCAGATCCGCCACAGATATCTTCAATTTTAATTTTATCTGGTGTAAAAGGATCTTCTTCACCTCCACATCCTGTCATAGCAAAGACTGTCAAAATAAGCAATAAAACTGTTAGCAATTTTTTCATTTAAATCACTTCCATTCTTACTATATTTTTTAATAATGACTTATCATTGAGCTGTTAGTTATATGTGTTACGAAATGAAATCCAATAATTCCTCAAGTGGAATTGCAAAACCTA
Organism: uncultured Mariniplasma sp.; assembly: GCA_964625435.1. GTDB lineage: Bacteria > Bacillota_I > Bacilli_A > Acholeplasmatales > Acholeplasmataceae > Peloplasma. The sequence goes on along the minus strand of CAZVDQ010000020.1, from coordinate 10,936 downwards.
TACCCTCAACTGTAACTAACGATCCGCTTGAAGACGAATTGTATATTTTTGAAACATTAAGTCCGATAATCTCTCCATTTAAATTGAACAAAGGTCCACCACTATTACCAATATTTAGTGATGCATCGTGTTGAATATAATCTTGATCCATTCTAGATATGATACCAAGTGTAATCGTATTTGAATAGTATAAATCTATTGGTGTTCCTACAGCAAGAACAAATTCACCAACAGCATATTCTGTCATTTTGATTTCACATGTGTTAATAGAATTATCAGATGTAATGCTTAGAATCGCTAGATCTATATCTCCATCTGTTTTTTCAATGGTTGCATCAACATACATTTTACTATCTGGGAAGTATATTTCTATTGTTTGAAAATATCTTACGATATGCTCATTAGTTAATATGTAATATGTATTACCTTCTTTTTTATAAATGACTCCTGATCCAAGAACTGATGATGAGTCTGTTAAAGTTACATCAATACCAATAGTACAAGATTTCGCTAAAATCGATATTTCACTCATATGGCTTGTAAAATCATCGATGTTAAATGCGTACTCTTGTTGAAGATCATCTAAAATATCCTGTTTTAATTCTTCTTGATCTATTTTTTGGCAAGCCGATAAGAAGAATATCAATGCGATGATCATCAAGAGTTTTTTCATATGAAATTTCCTTTCTCCAGAAAGATGCCTTATAGTCCAAGTCTATCACTTTTCATAAGATTCGTTATCAAAAATTGGAAATTCTAGTCATAAATCGTGATTATTTAATCATTATTTACACAGTATTGTCTATTTATCTAAACATTACCATATAAAATATGATTAGTGTTTAAATTAATGTTTTCGTAATGATTTATTAATTGAAACTTAATATTGGTTTATGTTTCTATGAATTCGTTGTTTTTTTATCAAATGAAATTATTTAAAAAAGCGATATTTTGTATCGCTTATTAATTTGCTTTATTTAGTTTGGTAAAACTTTTAGATAGAAAACGATGCCATTTACCACTAACTTTTTTTTAGGGTTTTTGTATTACAGTCATATTTTTATATAGGGTGTACTCTGCAAATCCCTTAGGGAAGTCATTTATAGTCATAACAACTTCGTATCCTCTTTTTTTATAGAAATCTAAGGCTTGAAACTCGAATGTTGTCAAATATATATTGGTTACACCTTGTTTCACAGCTTCTGATTCAATCATATGCATCAATTTTGATGCTATTCTTTTTCCTCTATATTTCTTATCGACAAATAATACATTGATAAACAAATATTCGTACAGGAAATGACCATAGATTCCACCAACAAATTGATCATCATCAAGCACAACAAACTGTAAATTTATTTTTTCAGTAGAAAAATCAAGACTCTTTCTAAATTTTTTGATTTCATCTTTTAACACTGCATCAAATGGTTGTATTGGTTCACTAGATGATCTCATTTGATAGTCCCCATTAGATTCAAAGTGTTCTAGATCCTTATCAATTAGAAAGAAATTCTTGTTACCACTAGGCATGTCATCTAATTCACCATGAACACTAAACCCAATTTTTTGAAAATCAAATGCTCTAAGTTCTAATACTGTATTATATTGAATTCCTTCAACATTGCCCCTGTAAAATTTTCTTACGTCACTCATTAATGCTTTGAAAACATCGAGATCTTTATAATAAATTCCCTTTATTTTGCACCAGTCAGAAGCTTGTTTTGTATGACACGCACCAACTAGTATGCCCTCTTCAAAAACATAAAAGTCACGATTATCTTTTTCCCTATAACCAGTTTGTGATTTATTATATAATTTTAATCCATTTATCACATCTTTATTATATTCGAATTTCTTGTCATTTATATATTTAATATTATGCATATGAATAATCTCCTTTGAACATCTCTCTTAATGAAAATATGAAATATCTACTTAAATAGTATAACACAAATATATTTCAATTTAAGGATGGGGCCATTAATTATCGCTTTATTAAGAGAAATACATAATCTATTGATGGTGCGAATTGAGGTAACATATTTTATTGCAAATAGGTATTAGTTGCATGCTATGACACAATGCAACAACAGTTTTAACTTCATACCACTCTATTGATTTTAATATTCTTTGCCTATGAATATCATTCTTAAAGGCTACTAATAAGAAAAATTAGAATCCAAGATTGGATTGTAGTTTTCAGCGACATTGATGCTTTGAAAATTCTTTAGCTTGATTTTTTCAAGATACTTAATTTCGTGATTTAGACCATTAACTTTGATGAAGTCCCAAATTGATAAGTGATTCCAAAACTTACCAGTTGAACATCAAGTATCAATACATCTAAGAAAATATGAAAAATCTGCTGATTTAATGAACGGATTTTTTTTAGCATATTACCATAATGATTGAACATTTATAATTACAATTTTTGTTTATATACATGTAATGATATTAATCTCTTTCTTTAAAGTAACTTACTCAGCACTTTATAAATCCATTGAATCCATGAGATTATGATAACTTCAATGCTAATAAAAGTGTCAATAGTAACTGAAAAACGAATATGATAACTGAAAACATGTAATAACCTATCATTATATATACATCTGCTGATTTAAATAACTGTCCATTTATAATACGCCAACCAATACCAGTGTGCTTCGCCTGTTCTCTTCTTCTAGACATTGCGAAAAATGAAATGAAAGCAAACAATATGATTATTCCATACGAAATTACTAGGACTACAATTAATTCAGTTGGAGGAGTAGCCACAACTGTGATCATTATCATTTGATACGATAGTAATAATATATATGCTTTCCCCAGTGTCAAATCTGTTGATGGTTTGCTATCAACTGGAACACGGTATACGAAAAATAAAAAATAGGCGAAAATGTAGGTGGGAATAAATCCTAACATGGGTGCAAACCAGTAGATTGGAGTAGCAATCAGTAAAAAGAGTAATACGAAAAAGATCATAAATCCAATTCCCATATCTTTATCATTATGTTTAGCGCGAGGCATTCTGATTAACTCAGGAAAGTCTTGTTTGATATATTTATATTCTTCAATCACTTTTACTGTTGCTTCAAGATTTCCATATCCCTCATCTATCAAAGAAGCATATTTATAACTGGTTCTTTTCAGCACCTTATCGTGAATAATTCTAAGTTGTTCTGAATCTTTATATTTAGCAAAATAATCATCCAAATACTCTTTATAATTCATAGCTCTCCTCCCTTATAAAATAAACATAGAGCAAGATGCCCTATCTGGTTGTTTATTCTAGTTTAATTTTATCATAACATTAATATTAATTCTATCTGAAAAAATATGTAACATCCTTATTTCATCCTATTTTTTATGTTTAAAAGGACTCGATACAAATCTCCATAGCATTCTATTCGTTGTTAGATACTTAATTGTTTTTTTACCTTTCAATGCCTTTTCAACCAAAAACGGGGTAACAACTTCTACTTCACTGCCTAAGATTCTGGCAATTTTCATACCGTCATCACCGATATTTTTCATGAGTAAATCAGTAAATACCATACCTGGTTGGAAAGTGCCTACAAATATGTTTTTATAGTCCTTCAACTCTTTATTACACCCTTGAGAAAAATAGGTTAATAGTCTTTTCGAACTACCATATATTAAGGTTCGAGGGATCTTCATATTATTACTCCCTAGACCTTCCATATTGTAGACAACACCGTAGCTTTGTTTTTTCATTTCCTTAAGAGCAACACTTGTGCCAAGCATCATCCCTATGACATTAATATCAATAACTCTTTTGATTTCTTCTTCACTTAAATCACAGACATCCGCTCGGTCTTGATCGACACCAGCGTTATTTATCCAAATATCAATAGATTTGAATTTATCCATAGCAAGATCTTTTGCTTTTACAATCTGTTGTTTACTTCTTACATCACAAATAATTGGTAAAAATGAGCCTTCTAATTCGCTTATATGTTTATCAATACTTGCTTGTGAAGTTCCAGTATAAGAAACACTATGTCCTCTTTTTAAAAACTCATTTACCAAACCAAACCCAATTCCTCTTGTACCACCAGTGATAAAAATATGCATCGAATCACCTCAATATTAAAATTATACACAATTTATGAAGATTTATATATAGTAAAAACAAAATATTCTCTAATCTAATAAGTGATTTTTTTAAAGAAATCTTAATATTTTTCGTAAAAAAAGCCCATTGGGCTTAATGCTATCGGTTTCAAATATATATGTAAGAATCATATATTCTAAAGTTTCTATCCTCCACCAACAAAGTTAGTGAATATTAATTCATCATGATCTTTAATTTGAACGTTAAATCTATTTAAGTGCATGACCTTTTCATTATTTACAAATAAAACAGCATCATGAAACTCTTTTTGTGTGATTTGTGGGTGCAGTTCTCTAATTTGTATAATGATTTGTTGTACAGTTCCAGGTTCAACAAGTAATTGCTCAACGTTATGATTGCTTCTTATCAGATTGAAAAATTTAACTAATACCATGAACTTTTCTCCTTTAAGCTAATTCCTTATTTAAAAAGAATTTTGTATTGATGATTTAGAAGGTCAATCAACATAATTTTATTGATTAATGCCGATGGTTTTTTAGTTATCAATTTAACCATCTCAGCAATCATTATATTTGCTACTATCGCTGGTGTAAACGTTGGACTTTTTTGAATTTTCTCTATACCTTGTTGATTATCCTCGTAAAGCTTATTGAGTAATTTTGAACCCGGTAAAATAATCCCTACTTGTCCATACCACCCACCAACAGCGCCGTGAATCAGAGGTATATTTAATCTTTCCCCAAGGTTTTCTAAATAACATTTCGTCTCAATATTATCTACAGCATCGATAATCAAATCAAAACCACCGAGATGGTCTAGATCTATGGCTTCAATTTTTTGATTGAATATAGAAATTTGACATTTTGGATTGATTTTTTTTATCGCTATTTGGATAACCTCAGTTTTATTCATGCCCAAATTTGAATGCATTGAAAATAGTTGCCTGTTTAAATTTGTCAATTGAAAAATATCAAAATCAACGAGGGTCATCGAAGTAACTCCAAGTCTTGCAAGACTATTCGCGATATAACCACCAAGTCCACCAAGTCCAATTAAAAGAACATTTGAGTATTTGATACTTTCTAATTCTTCTATTGTTAAAATGCCTAAATTTTCTTCAAATTGATCCATATTTACCTCTTTTTTTAAAATACTCGGATTATGTTAACTAAATTATTTATTTTGATGCATCTATTCAAATAAAAACTCAAATATGTATTTTTAAAATTTCTTCATTATCACTCATCTGGTGTGTATCAATAAATCCATATTTTATATAGAATTGATAAGGCATATCACTTTCCATATCACATGATAAATAGACTGTTTTTTTATGTTCATCTCTTGCCTTTTGTATAACAATGTCCAATACTTTTTTTCCATACCCCTTTGATTGATAAGAATCAGCAATCATTAATCTCCAAACATCAAGAGCTGGTTGATCTTCTTCTGGGAGATCATTAGGATTGAGATTAAGCATGATAAATCCAATTGGAGTTTCATCTAAATATATTGCTCTTGGCCATGCTTTATCTTGATTCAAATAGGCTTGAGCTAATGAAATTGCATTAGGGGCAACACATTTTTTTTGGACTTCATTTAATGTGTCACTTAGATAAATAATCTTTGCGAAATTGCTATTATTAATTTCTCTTAAAGTAATTAAATTCATACGATCATCATCCTTTTTACTGGATATATTATACTATATCTCTTTATATATAATAAGCACTGTCAGAGATAACGTCTTTTTTCTTAATCATTATCAATGGTTCTTCATTGCTTTATTGTATAAATATTCTAAATTCATTGAGATAAAATGTGACCAATATGAATATAATAACCTATAGATTAATTATCGGTTTTTCTTCCAACTTGTTAAATAGTATAATTGAATAACCAGCTACGATTACAGCAAACAATGTTGTGATACCAATGGTATATATATCATATCTGCCATCCACACTACCAAGATAGAACATGACTTGACCAAAAAAATTATAGGTCGCATGTAACAACATTGTTAACCAAAGGTTTCCAGTTTTTAAAAACATCACAGCCCACATCATCCCAACTAAAAAGGAATAACCAATTTGAAGTACAGTATCACCCATGGATGCGCCATCAAATAAGTTTAACACGTGTATAAGTCCAAATATAGCAGATGAGATGACAATTGATAGAAACACGCCATTTTTCGTTTGTGCAAGTTTTTTTAATAGTAACACAAGGATGATACCCCTAAAGATAATCTCTTCAAAGAAACCAATACTAAGGCACTCAATGAAAAATAGAAAGACCCGATAGCCTGGTTCAGCCAAGGTTGCTCTACCATCAAAGAAAGCGATAATTGGAAAGTTGTTAATCGAGATGATTAATGCTGGTAAAATGATAAGCAATGATTTTCCAAGGTTCTTAATTTGAAATAACTTTGCGTGGTCAAAACTAATCAAGAGAACAACAAACACAATGCCACCAAGAAATCTGATAATAGAGTTAGTAACAATTGTGGTATCTTTGACATTTTCAAATAGATGAAAATCGACAAATTGAAAAACGATTATTGCAATGATTAATATTAGAATTAATATTTTCTGATAAGTGAGGGTCTTCATGCCACTATTCTTCTTTGCCATAGGAACAACTCTTTCATTAAAAAGGATGTTAGTATTCCATTATCGGAACTAACATCTTCTATTTTTTATGCATAAGTAAGTTTTGCTTTGCTACGATGTTGATACACGAGGTAGATACCCAAAATAATCATAAACAAGCTGATCAATTGTGATGGTGTAGGAAATATGTTGTACTGCGTACTAAATAAAGGTAATAAAACACCACGATCATCACCACGAATGAATTCAATTAAGATTCTCCATACACCATAACCAATAAGATATGTTTCTACTTCTTTATTTTTGAAGGATTTAACTTTGTTTAAAACAATGAATAAGATAAATAAGAATGCGGCTTCAAACAACTGTGTTGGAAATACTGCTGCGTCTGGATATAGTGAATGGGCATGTCCGTGAGGAAATATAACGCCTAAGAAGGAATCGGTAGGTATACCAAAGCAACAACCAGCACAAAAACATCCAATACGGCCAATCGCATGAGCAAGAACAACACCTGTAATAATCGTGTTGCCAATCTTTCTCATATCTTTATTGTCATCTTTATAAAAATATTTCATTAGCACTAGAAAGGCTACAAAACCACCAATAAGTGCACCTAAGAAGTTAATGGATCCAAATGTCAATTCTCCTTCTTGGATAGAATGGAAGACTCCATCTAATAGAAACGAGAACAACAGAGCAAATAATAAACTGATAACTATTAAGATAACTAGCCGGTTTGTTTGTTGTCTTGTAAAACCATCTATTCTTTCAAAACGACGGGTGACATACACGATCATTAATATAACTCCAACGGCAATCAATAGATCATACATAGGCACTGAATAATTGAAAATCTCAGGTAACAAGTATGGATACATATAATCAACTCCTTATTGAAATTATTTTATCACATATCACCTTATTCTTTTAACTTTAATTTCTATAAACATCTACAATTAGTTATTTGTAGTGTCTACTTTAAGGGGATCATATCAGTATGATTACTAAGCTTTTTTTTGTATTTTTTTAAGGATTAATCAAAATAAGTAACAAAGATCTTTTTCCTAAAATATTTCGATCATAGTATTTAGATAATAAATAACAATCCCAAAAATGATTGTAAACAAAGGCACGAGCAAAAGAAACTTCATTTTGTGTGTTTTATGATGAAATAGTATCATACCGATAAATGAGCCAATTCCACCACCTATTAAAGAAAATAACAATAAAATATTTTCGCTTATTCTCCACTTATTCATGATTGCTTTTCTTTTATCTATTCCATAAACAATCAACGCTATGAAATTAATAACCATTAAGTATATGATTAATATATACATATTCATCTCCTTGTTTTTTACTAATTCCAGTTAAGTCAGAGATTTATTCTTTAACTCTACTTACACCATGTTGTCTAATTCCTGATTCAATGATATCCCAATATTTATTAATATCTATGGCAGTTGCTACATATGCATTTTTTGGTAGTTTCAAATAGTCGAAGATATCACAATTTGTACGTCCGTAACTGGTAGCATGTGATATATCAATATCGCAATGTACATGAGTAAGTGTTACGACAGTTGGATCAATCAAGTAAGCTATTGTTACAGGATCATGTAGGGGACCACCTTCAAATCCAAAAACTCGTTTTTGACTTGCATTAAAGAATTTCATTAATTTGGTAAATAAGATAGATGCTTTGTTGTTAATCTTCTCCATTCTAGAAACGATTTGTGGTAGCACAAGCACTTGTCTTGTGACATCAAGTCCAAACATCTTTACTGTGCAACCTGATGTAAATACGATATATGCAGCTTCTGGATCACATTGAATATTAAATTCTGCAGCTGGAGTCACATTCCCACTCGTGAATGATCCACCCATTAATACAATTTCTTCAATATGATCTTTAATGCGTGGCTCTAATTTCATGGCAAGTGCTAAATTCGTCATTGGGCCGGTTGTCACTACAGTTATCTTTTCTAAGCTATTCATAATTGTTTCAATCATATAAGTAACTGCATGTCTTGGATCAAATTTTATAGATAGTGGTGGAAAATCAAATCCATCTAATCCTGATTCGCCGTGAATCGCAGGACATATTTCCGTTTCCTTAATTATTGGTTCAGGAGAACCTAAGCAGACTGGCACATCAATTTCTAAATACTGAACTAGATTAAGTGCATTTTTCCCCGTTTTTAATAGGGTTTGATTCCCACATTCAACTGTTATACCCAATAGTTCTATCTTTGGATTACTTCCAGCGAGTAAAATTGCAACGGCATCATCATGTCCAGGATCACAATCTAAAATAACTTTTCTTTTGTTCATATTATTTAACCTCTTCATTTCAATAACTTTCACTGATATTGTAGCATAATTTATATTATTTGTTATTTCACGAACCAAAACCCTAGAGATTCACAAATCGCATAAAGATCAAGTTTGTCTTTATGTAAACTTTTTAAAAAGAATAAAATCAACCATTTCTGATTGATTTTTTGGTTTTGTAAAGCATTTTATATATTGATGATTGCTATTCTTCTTTAGACTTTTTGAGTGATTCAAGAATTTCTTTGAACAACGATTTTATCTGATCTTCATCAAGGAAAGGCATGACTGATTCAATGCTAAGATTCTCTTGCTCACCTGATTTGATTTTCTCAACCAAATTTGTAATTTCTTCCGAACTTAAAAATGGTAGAAATCCAGATGAACACACTTCAATTTTACCTGCTAAAGATGCTTCAAATAATCTAGTTACATCTTCGCTTTCGAGAAATGGGATAATTGCCATGACTGATACTTTCTTTTCTGCTAGTTCATTATTTAGTATTGCTTCGACCAATTCTTTTTTTCATCATTTTCTAAAAATGGTAACATTCTCATTAGTTTCATTATTAATCTCCTTTATTTTTTTTATTTCATTCGGTGACATCATATGACTCAGTGTACATAAATCTAATTGTATTTGACCTTCAATATACTTATGGATAATCATTTGTCTTTCTTCCAGTGATAATCTTGGCCAGAGTGTTTCACTGATTAATTGCTTCTGATCAATCAACAAATATAGAGCATAGAGTCTTTCCTCTCCGGATAGCTTATGAATGATTTCATGTAAACTTAAACCTTGTATTCTATTAAGTACAACCTCGTGAATGACATATTGGCGATTATGTTCTTGAAATAATCTATCCATATCAAACTCATTTGATATTGGTTTAAGACACAATAATTCTTCAAGACTTACAAAATATAGATCCATCAAAAAACACATATTGTCAATCGAAGGAAGAGTGATTCCTCGCTCCCATTTAGATACTACTTGATGGCTTACGAACAGCAATTCTGCCAAACCCTCTTGAGTGTATTCTTTTTCTTGCCTTAATTCGGTCATTTTTTTCCAATTTGTAATAAATCAAGCAAACTAACACCTGCTTTCCGTTTGAGAAGATACTTTAATTATACGATAAGTTGCTAGATAATAAAGCAACCTTTAGTTGCACATACTTGTGTAAAATTAAAATTCTAAATATATGACTTTCGTTTAACTTTATCTCGAATAATGATTTATTTCTATTTTATTAGTATTTAAATAGAAAAGTGTCAATAGACTTCATATTATCTATTGACACCTTATATTGCTAATCCTTTTTTATTATACTATCTCCTGAAGCTTAACAACAAATTTAGTTCCTTTGTTCCTTTCACTATAAACAAATATTTCTCCATTATGCTTTTTAACAATGTAATCACATATCGCTAATCCAAGTCCTGCCCCTTTTTTCTTTGTTTTTTCATCCTGCATTCCTTGATAGAAAGGTTCAAAAATATAGGGCAAGTCTTTTGTATCTATTCCTTCTCCAGAATCTTCAATGATTAACACGACGTGATTTTCATCAATCTCTGTTTTTATGTTTATAGAACCTTCTTTTTCTATATGCTTTTCAGAATTATCAACCATATTACTAACAACTTGAACCAATCGGTTTTCATCAGCTTCGATCAAAACATTCGGAATATTGTTACTAATGTTTATACTAATATTTTTACTTTCATCTTTTTGTTTAATATTACTAAAAATCCTTTCAAACATATCTTTTGCATAAGTTTCTTTTAATTCTACTAACAACTTATCTAAATCTTGTCTGGAATATCTAAATAAGTCTTCTATAATGCCATCAATAGAAGTTATCTTATTTAATATTGTGTCAAT
>CAZVDQ010000019.1:0-25592 GCA_964625435.1 uncultured Mariniplasma sp. | reverse complement strand
TATTCACAACATCAAGCAAGTGAAATTCTTAAAAAAATTAGGTGTGAAACGGATAGTCATGGCAAGAGAAACACCACTAAGTATCATTAAACAAATCAAGAAGAATATCGATATTGAACTTGAAGTTTTTGTTCATGGTGCACTATGTGTCAGTTATTCTGGTAATTGTTTAATGAGTTCTATGCTTGGTGGTAGATCTGGTAATCGTGGAGAGTGTGCACAACCCTGCCGTTTAGCTTATCGTCTATATAAAGATAATCAAATGATTTCAAATCAAAGTTATTTACTATCAACAAAAGATTTAATGACGATAGAATACATTGATCAACTGATTGAAGCCGGAGTTGATTCTTTCAAAATAGAGGGGCGCATGCGGAAAGCTGAATATGTAGTTCAAACCATTTTATCTTATCGTAAAGCCATTAACGATTACTATAATGAGAAAAGAACTAAGTTTTCTCTTGAAATTGATAAACTAAAAAGAGTATTTAATCGCGAATATACAAAAGGATATGTTTTAGATGAAGAACCAAATGAGATAAATAATCAGTTTCGCCCCAATCATTTAGGTGTTCCTGTAGGGACAGTCATCAATTATCAAAATAATAAAGCGACGATTCAATTAACTGATATGCTTTCAGTCAATGATGGATTTCGAATTATTGGAGAATCTGATTATGGTAGTTTGGTATCAAGAATCCTTATTGGAAATAAAGTATTTGATAAAGCTGAAGCGATGGATATCATTCAATTAGATATACCAGAAAATGTATCGAAAGGATCTATTGTTGTTAAAACACTTGATCATAATCTTGAAGAAAATTTATCCGTATATTTGGACGAAAATTTCAAGTCTATTGGATTAAAAGCAATTGCTAGTGCTTATCATGGAAAATCATTTATTCTAGAAATAATCGATGGTGAAAACCATCTATCAGTTAAATCAAGTTTTGTTTTAGAAAAAGCAGAACAAGCACCAGTTACAGAAATTCAAATCATCGAGCAATTATCAAAATTGGGTAACACACCATTTTATTTCATATCCTTGGTTGTTCATACAGATAATCAATCATTTATGCCGATCAGATTGTTAAACGAAATGCGAAGAGAAGCTTTAAATCGAGTGATGATTGCCAGACTGGAAAGAAAACAAAAAGATATAATAACCAATCTTGATTTTGGAATTTCATATTTTGATGATTCTGAATTTCAATATATCGTTAAAGTAACCACTCAAAATCAATTATCAGCTGCATTAAAAAAACAGATCAAGACAATTTATTATGAAGATGTCATGGAGATTGATGAAGACTTAAAGGGACAACTCATACCCATCAAAAAAAGAATTCAATTGCATCCACAACAAAATACTGATCAATTAAGTGTTATTAATGAAGTTGGCAGTCTATTTGATTCTGAATTTCCTGTGATAGCTAACGAATTTTTAAATGTAACTAATATTTACACAGCGCACCTTTTATCAAAACATCATGCAGAAAGAGTTGCTTTATCACCTGAAATTTCAAGAAAAAACGTATTAGCTTTTGCTGATAGATATTATCAAAAATTCAAAAAATATCCAAACCTTGAAATGGTGGTTTATGGAAGAATCGATTTAATGATTTCTAAATATTGTCCAATTGCAAATACATATAAAACAAGGTCTAACTGCAACCTATGTGAATTAAATCAATACTATCTACAGGACCGTTTAGGTCAAAAGATGCCTTTGATCAATGATGGGAATTGTAACTTGAGGATTCTCAATTCTAAACCCTTGTTTCTTTTACAGCATTTAAAAGAAATTAAAGAAGCTGGTATTAAAAATCTCAGATTAGATTTTACAGTTGAAGACTATGAAGAAGCTATTCAAATGATAAAAATGTATGAGAATGCACTTAAAAATGATAAAATAATAATGAATTCAAAAACATATACAACTGGCAGGTATTTAGGTTAGGAAGAAGATAAATGAATAAAGAAGAGAAAATTACAATTGGTTTATTTATTGATTCTTTTTTTCCGATGGTTGATGGTGTTGTTATGGTTGTCGATAATTATGCCAAACAATTATCACAAAAAGCTAATATCATTGTTTTTGCTCCTGGGAAAAGAGATAAAAATTATAAGGATCAATTTTCATACCCGGTAGTTAGAACTAAAAGAGTGAGAATTCCATTTATGGAGTATGATCTTTCTTTACCTTTTTTTGACAGAAAATTTAGAAAAACGCTTCGAAATTCTCAATTAGATATTGTACATATCCATTCTCCTTTTGCAGTGGGAAAATCTGGTATTTCATATGCAAAAAAACATAATATCCCCATTGTAGCAACCCTACATAGTCAATATAAAAAAGACTTTTATGAAAGAACTAAAAGTCAAATTGTTTCAGATATAGCAATCAAAGAGATTATGAATACATTTAATCATTGTGATGAGTGCTGGGCAGTTAATAAAAAGGTTGCTGAAATATTTAAGGAATATGGCGCTATTAAAGATCCAAAGATTCAACACAATGCAACCGATTTAGTTCCATTTAAAGATTTAATAAAGCTGGATTTACTGAAAAAGAAATACAAGATAGCTGAAGATGAAAAAGTATTTCTTTATGTTGGAAGATTAGATGCTGTTAAGAATTTAGCATTTACAATACAATCACTTTATCGATTGAAACTTAAAGGAATCAAATTTAAGATGATCTTTATAGGAGCTGGTTCGTTCGAATCCGAAATGAAGCAGAAGATAAGAAAAGCAGGGCTTACGGATTATGTCTTTTTCCCAGGGAAGATTATGGATCGTATTGAATTATCGAGTTATTATAAACTTGCGGATTTATTTTTATTTCCATCGTTATATGATTCAAGTTCTTTAGTACAAATAGAAGCGGCTAGTCAAAAGACACCAACTGTGTTTCTTGAGGGAGCTGCTACGGCTGATACGATAACGAACAATGTTAATGGATTTATATCACAAAATGATTCGAATTTATTTGCTGAAAAAATTATTGAAATTTTAAATAACTCTAAGTTATACAAAAAAGTAACCACTCAAGCATTTAAAGACTTATATCAAACATGGGACAAAGCTACTGATCAAGCATATCTAAACTATTTAAGATTAATCGAAGAAAAAAACCAAAAATAATTTTGGTTTTTTTATAATGTCTTATGCGTGCCATCGCAGAATGGCTTTTTGTTGGAATGCTTGCATCCACATAAATAATAAGTTCCATCTTTTTCAACCGAAAACTTAATTGGTGTAATGCCAGTCCCCTTATGTGTGCCATCACAAAATGGCTGATTTGCACTTTTTCCACAGTTACAAAACATATACGTCTGATTCGCCTTTAGCTCAGTTGCATAAGGCTTTTTTTGTGCTATAACAGGTTCATTCATTTTCTCATCCCTTCCTTACTTTAATTATATGCTTATATTGAATATTCCACAATAAAATAGATATTAATAAATGTTTTTCTAAAAATACGTAAAATTTTTATAATTCACAACAATAATTTGAATCTTTAATAAAGCGGAATTACGATATAAAAAATTAAGTTGGAATAGGTGATTGACAACCTTTTTTATTCATGTATAATAGAAATACACTAAAACAATAAATGTGAATCAAGGAGGTTTATCATGAGTGGATATTATAAAGAAGAGAATAGATTAAATGATTCAAAAAGTTTTAATATTGTTGTGAATAGGTTAGAAGAGCGTGGGGTTAGATTAGAAGATATTGCTCAAATAACTCTAGATTTGCAGATTAAGTATCTTCCCCAATTAACATTCGATTTATGTTTAGAACACGTTAGAAAAGTTGTTATGAAAAGAGAAGTTCAAAATGCAGTTTTAACTGGACTTGAATTAGATGTTCTCGCTGAAAAAGATTTGTTAAGTGAACCCCTAAAAACGATGCTTCTTAACGACTATGGATTATACGGGATAGATGAGGTTCTTGCATTAGCGATTGTTAATGTATATGGATCAATTGGGTTTACAAATTTTGGTTATGTAGATAAATTAAAGCCTGGAATTATCGGTATTCTTGATAAAGAAGGGAAAAAAGAAGGTAAGTGTAATACATTTTTAGATGACATAGTTGGAGCGATAGCAGCAGCAGCTGCAAGCTCTGTTGCACATCGCTTTGCTGAATAGAATGAGGGAAACCTCATTTTTTATTGATAAATCACCTTATCATAGTATTCTTTATAGATATTTAAAAAAAATATGACTTTATTGAAAATATAGCATAAAAGCATTGCGAAGTGCTTTTCCTGATTGAATCTATAGGAATTCATATTAAGTTTGTATTAAGTTGAAAACAACATACGATAGCAATTTGCTAACCAATAAAATGAATGGTATAATTTTATATATTATTATTTGAATTTTTTATGAAAACAGGAGACATTACATGAGAACAAAGATTTTTAAAAATCTATATATTATTTTTGTTTTCATTTTTTTTGTTATTTGTATTTCAAATGTTTCAGTAATTTATGCTGATGATAGCAATCCTGTATATTTAAGTGCTACTGAATATGATTATCCCCCATTTTCCGTGACAGACGATGGAAAAGCAGATGGGTTCTCGGTAGATTTATTAAAAGCTGTTGCAGAAGAAATGGGTATTGTAGTTACATTCAAAATAGACCAATGGACTGTTCTTAAAGAAGAATTGAAGAATGGAGAATTAGATATTCTTCCTTTGGTAGGATACACAGTAGAACGTGATGAATTTTATGATTTTACTGTTCCATATATTGTTATGAGAGGTAATATCTTCGTCAGAACGGGTGACGATTCTATACAATCTGAAGAAGATTTATTTGGAAAACAAATTTTGGTTCTTGATGGAGATAATTCACAAGAATGGGCAGTGTCAATTGGCCTTGATGATGAACTCACAGCAACAGCTACTTATTTAGAAGCTTTTGAACTTTTAGCTGATGGACAATATGATGCAGTGCTTGCTCAAGCACTTGTCGGGGAAAAATTAATTGCTGATCATGAGTTAAATAATATAGAAGCTGTTTATGTTTATGATGATGAAGGTATAACAAGAATTAAATTGAA
This sequence comes from uncultured Mariniplasma sp., assembly GCA_964625435.1. Classification (GTDB taxonomy): domain Bacteria; phylum Bacillota_I; class Bacilli_A; order Acholeplasmatales; family Acholeplasmataceae; genus Peloplasma. The sequence goes on along the minus strand of CAZVDQ010000019.1, from coordinate 20,511 downwards.
CCTTGATGGCTATGAACAAAAATTTTGCTTTGCAGTTACAGAAGGTAATGCAGAGTTACTATCAATATTGAATGAAGGTCTTTCTATTGTCTCTCAAAATGGGACCTATGACGAGTTATATCAAAAATGGTTTCCTTTCTTGATTGAAGAAGGCCAAGTATCAATAATCGATATTTTAACTTACGTCACATTTATTTTAGTGCCGATATTAATCGTGTTATTAATCTTATACAATATTACCGTAAGAAAAACTATAAAATTGAAAACTGAGCAGATCGAAAAGAATAATAAAAGAAATGAAATCATTGTTAATGCGTTTCAACGAAATTTTGAAAGCGATGAGAAAAGATTTGTCTTTATAATTGAAGAACTTGTGATGAATACTGACAGCGAATTTGGATTCATGTTTTCTATTGATATCGATCAAAAAATCATCATCAGAAGTTGTTTTTCAACATCAACTGATATTGAACACAATCATGAGAATCTAATCTCAATCATCAAAGAGAAATTGCTCAATGAGGAGTTATTATCAGAAAGTGATACGATGACGACCAACAACTATTATAAAAATTATGTGGATGGTGATTTGGAAATTTGTGGCAATACTATCTATAGAACGTTAATTGTATCTGTCAAAGGTTTAGAAAAGAGACATGTGGCCGCATTATTTAACAAATCAGCAGATTACACAATAGATAATGTTAATCAAACTTCAATTTTATTGACAGGAATTTGGAGTATTTTAGAAAGATCAGATCAAATCAATAGAATAGAACATTTAAGTTTCCATGATAGTCTTACAGGATTGTATAATAGAAGATATTTTGAAGAAGAGTTGAAGAGATTAGACAATTCTAAAAATTACCCACTATCGTTAGTTATGGGAGATGTAGATGGATTAAAAAGTACAAATGACTCTTATGGGCATCTTGCTGGTGATGAATTGTTGAAGACTGTTGGAAAAGTACTACTTAATAATGTTGACAATAATGATATTGTTGCTAGATGGGGCGGAGATGAATTCGTAATGATTTTCCCAAATACTAGCGAAGAAGATACATGTAAAATTATTCATAAGATTTCCGATGAAATTTCAAAAGAAAAATTTAGCATAGGCAAAGTATCTATTGCTTTAGGATACAATGTGAAAACTGATGAAAAAGAACATGGTTCAAAAATGTTTTTAGCTGCAGAAGAAATGATGTACAAGATAAAAAACCAATAAGGCATCTATAAAATTAAATCAATATAAATTAATCTAAGGAAAAAAAGTTTGGGGTTGACCCAAACTTTTTTATTTGGAAAAAGAATATTATACCAAATCAATAAGAAATATTTAATAGTCGTTGTATCATCTAAAATGTTCATATTGATAAAACTTAATATTTGGATACATCATAATACGTTATAATAGATGTATACAAACTAGAAAAGGAGTTCTTCATGAGTCAATCTAAATCAAAAATAGACTCACAGGAATTAGCTGTTCATAAAGTTCAAGATATGATGGTTAGATTAGCAACTGGTTTTTTAGATGTAACAAAAGAAAATTTCAGACAAATTGCTGATTCTAATTTTGCTGATTTAAGTCAGTTATTTGACGTGGATACTATTTCAATATTCGAATATAATTTCAAAGAGCATGTTTTTAAAAGAACATATTTTTGGTCGAGCTTACCTATATATGAAGTTGTTTCTAAATTTACTTTTCCTAAGACATTTAATTTATCCGAAAAAAATGTGAAAATTTCTGAAATTAATCAACTTGCTAATAAACATCCTCTTTCTTTGATTTTTAATCAAAGTGATATAAAGAACTTGGTTACTGAACCTATTAAATATAGTGAGCAATGTCGTGGGTTTATTAGTTTTGAAAACCATCATGAATTAAGATTATGGAATAGATTTGAATTAGGAATTTTTCAAATGCTTGCACAATTAGTTTCAAATGCAATTCAAAAAAGTGATTTTTTAGAAGAAATCAAGTATTTAAAAGATGAAGCAAAGTTAGCAAGTCAGGCTAAAAGCGAATTTCTTTATAAAATGAGCCATGAAATAAGAACACCATTAAGTGGTATCTATAATTCCATTTATTTAATAGGAACTACAAATTTGAGTATTGAACAAAAAGATTATCTTGAAATTGGTCAAGCATCTGCTGATATGATGTCATCTGTTATTGATAATGTCTTGGACATCTCCAAGATTGAATCAGGCAATATGAAAATATTTAATGATACCTTTAATCTCGAAGAAGAGTTAGTCAGAATCTATCGTGTCCAAAAACCGATTGCTGATGATAAAGGACTTGTTTTAGATTTTAATTTTGATTATAGAATAAACAGTGAGTTAATCGGTGACTTTAGAAAGCTCAGACAAATTATCTTAAACCTTTTAAGTAATGCTATAGACTATACGCATGAGGGTGCAATTAGTCTTAACGCACATCTTGAAAAAGAGAGTCACCTTGTAAAAATTCGCTTCGATATTATTGATACTGGAGTTGGCTTTGATAATAGAAATATTCAAAGATTAACTGAAGCATTTACTAGAGTTGATGATTTTGACACTCAAATATATCAAGGATCAGGGTTAGGACTAGCGATTACTAATCAGTTGGTTCACCTATTGGGTGGACAAATTAGAGTATCGAGTCAACTAAATCATGGAAGTATTTTTAGTGTTGAACTTGAATTTGAGAAAAATGGTCCTTATCTTTATCCATTTGATAGCAAACAAACAGCTTTAGTGATTTTTGATGAAGATAAATCAAGTATATTTACTCCTTTTATTGAATCCTTGGGTATCAAGGTTTATACTTTAAAAACAATTGGAGAAAGACGATGTGATTTGATTGTTTTTGAGAATGAAATTGAAAACGAACAAATATCGTTGGAGTTTAAGGATACATATGGCATGAAACATACCCATGTTATTTCACTTTTTCCAAATGTACAGAAAAAATATAGATCAATTGATCTTTACTGTGAATATCCCCTTTCAAGACATTCTTTTTATCAGAAAATACTAAGTATTGCAAATCGGAATATCGAAGAAATTTCAGATGATATTTTATATCAATCTATTTTAAGTGGTAATGCTTTGATTGTTGATGACAACCGGTTGAATCGAATAGCTCTAGAAAGTATTTTGATAAAAGAAGGTTTGAAATCTAAATCTGTAAGTACCGGTCTAAAAGCAATAGAAGCTGTTCAAAAAGAAGATTTTGATATTGTACTTATGGATGTTCAAATGCCTGGAATGGATGGTGTCGAAACAACAAGACGTATTCGAAATCTAGGAAATAAATTCCAAGATCTCCCCATTATTGCAGTGACTGCAAATGCATTTCTAAGTGATTATGATTTTATGAAAACATCTCAGATGAATGATATAATTTTTAAACCTATACGCGTAAAAAACTTAAATCAAATATTAAGAAAACATATAAAAACGACAACATCACTGCATATTCCGGATGAACTATTTGTTTTTGATAAAAATGATTTTGAACATCGCTTTGAAGGTAGTTTTGATATCGCCTTAGAAGTTGTTGATTCATTTTTAGCAGAGTATAAGAAGGATTTAGACAATCTAAGTAAAGCGACTATTAATAAAGATACAAAACAACTTATTGAAACAGCTCACTATTTTAAAGGATCATGTGCATATTTAAGTGGAAAACGTGCCGTATGGTTATTAAACTATATGTTAGATGCTGCAAAAAGTGGTAATTTTGAAATGATGGATAAATGCAATGATTTGTTAATGAAGGAAGTTAGCGAATTACTTAAGGAGATAAAAGCATACCAAAAGCATTTATGAAGTTGATCAACAACAATTAATGAATATAAAAAGCAACACCAAAAGGTGTTGTTTGTTTGTAACCAAATAAAATATGATAGACTTAATTTAGGTGATAAAATGAAAAATAAAGATGAATTAAAGAAAAAACTAACTCCAATCCAATATCATGTTACTCAGGAAAATGGAACCGAAAGACCATTTGAAAATACATTTTGGGATTATCATGAGGAAGGACTTTATGTTGATATTGTTTCAGGAGAGCCATTATTTACATCAAAAGATAAGTTTGATAGTAGTTGTGGATGGCCAAGTTTCGCTAAACCGATAGAACCATTAACAACAAAATCGGATAAAGCCTTTGGAATGCATCGCACTGAAGTTAGAAGCACTGATGCTGATAGTCATTTGGGACATTTGTTTACTGATGGACCTTTGGAACTTGGCGGATTAAGATATTGTATTAATTCAGCTTCCTTAAGATTTATTCCCTTAAGTAAACTTGAAAAAGAAGGTTATGAAAAATATATTTTATTATTTAATAAATAGGAGAATGTATGGAAAAATATGATGTTGATCCAGAATTATTAATTCTCAAACCTCTAAGATTTTCGAAATATACGAATTCTAGAAGATTTATTGCTAATTTAGTCTTTAAATTATCGATGTTTTTTACCAAACCCAAAAAAGGGATTAAAGAAAAGCGATACCAAATTCATGGATATCAACATCAAAAAGTAAAAGTGTCGCTGTATCAATTAAAAAAACAAGAACAAAAAGTTCCAGGTTTATTATATATCCATGGTGGAGGGTTTCAAATTGGAGGAACACCAGTTCAAGAACGAATTGTCGCTAAAATAATTCTTGAAACCGGATATAAGGTTGTCTATATTAATTATAGACTCATTCCTAAATATCCATTTCCAACAGCATTAGAGGATTGTTATCATGCATTAAATTGGATGAAAGAGCATGCGGATTTCTTAGGAATAGATGAAAAACATTTATTTGTTGCAGGCGAAAGTGCAGGTGGCACTCTTGCAACGGGAGTTGCCTTACTATCAAGAGATCGTAATGGACCGAAAATTGAAAAACAAATGCTTTTATATCCAGTTCTAGATATTCGTCAAAATACAAAATCAATGAAAGCATATTTTGATGCCCCCATGTGGAATGCAAATCTTAATAAAAGTATGTGGAAATTATATTTGAAAAATGGGGATTTTGGGATGCTACAATATGCATCACCAGCATTAGCTGACGTTTCTGGTTTACCTGAGACCTATATTGAAACAGCTGATTATGACTGTTTGAGAGACGAAGGTATTGAGTACGGTAAGAAATTAAGACTTGCGGGTGTAAAAGTTATCGAACATGACACAAAAAAAACAGTCCACGGATACGATGCAGTTTTCTTTAGTCGGCTTGTCAAAAATTTAATGAAACAAAGAATCGCATTTTTAAGAGGTGAAAAACATGGGAAAAATTGATATAAAATCATGGAATCGCAAACAAACCTATTTATTTTTTAGAAATATGGATATGCCTAGATATATGTTGACAGTTGATCTAGATATTACAAATTTTTTAGCTTATATAAAAAGTAAAAAGATTTCATTTTATTTATCTTTTATCTATATTTTAATGAACGAAATCAACCAAATTGAAAATTTTAGATATAGAATTATAGATGGAGAAGTATATTTATTTGATCAAACACATCCTTCATTTACAGATTCAATTAAAAATACAGAGTTATTCAAAATGGTTACAGCAGATTTAGAACCTGAACTTGAAAAGTTTATTGAAGAAGCACAAAAAAAATCAATTGATCAAGGAGATACATTTATTGACTTAATCTCAGAAAAAAGATATGATCTTGTTTATATCACGTCTTTTCCTTGGGCCAAGTATACACAAGTATCTCATGCATTCAACATGAATAAAGAAGATTCTGTTCCAAAACTTTCATGGGGGAAATATGAAAACGAAAATGGAAGAATCAAAATTCCAATATCAATAGAGGTTCACCACGCTTTAGTTGATGGTATTCATGTTGGTACATTCATTCAAAACGTGCAAAATAAATTAAACACATATTAAAAAAGGCATAGCCTTTTTTTTATTAGATATAAAATTCTATCTCCATAATAATTTAATTGTATATATCTTCATTTGCATCATCTCAAACCCTAATTATTAGCTATTACGTAACGTTAATATCAAACAGTTTTTCTCACAATATATTTTTCATATTATTATATGATATTATCATATACATCTTAAAATCTTATGTTATAATGTTCATGTAAGCGCTTTAAAAATTGAAGGGAGATTAACATGAGTGATTTCAAACATTTTGACTACATGGAGAAGCATCGGTACGAACAGATCGTATATTTTTACGACAAAACAACAGGATTAAAAGGGATTACTTGCATTCACAATACAACGTTGGGGCCAGCCCTTGGTGGAACCAGACTTTGGAACTATGCAAGTGAAGAAGCAGCAGTCTTAGATGGTTTAAGACTTGCAAGAGGTATGACTTACAAGGCAGCTGCAGCAGGTTTAAACCTTGGCGGAGGGAAGACAGTTCTCATTGGGGATGCAGATGTAGTTAAAAATGAAGGCTATTTTAGAGCATTAGGGCGCTATGTTCAAAGCTTAAATGGTCGTTACATCACTGCAGAAGACGTAAACACAAGCACAAAAGATATGGATTACGTCAGTATGGAAACAGATTATGTTGTTGGTTTAGAAGGTAAATCAGGAAACCCATCACCGATGACAGCACTTGGTGCATTTCACGGGATTCGTGCAGCTCTTCGATACAAGTTTGAAGATGAAGACATTTCTAAATATTCATTTGCTATTCAAGGCGCCGGACAAACAGGTTATTATTTAATTAAAAAGCTAGTTGAGATGAAAGCAAAGAAAATATATTTTTCTGAACTCAATCAAAAGCATATCAATAGATTAAAGAAAGAACATCCAGATGTTATTAATGTTGCATCAGACGATATTTACGGTCTTGATGTTGACGTTTTTGTACCATGTGCACTTGGTGGATCCTTAAATGATGATACAATTCCTCAAATTAAAGCCAAGATTATTGCAGGTACTGCTAACAATGTTTTACTAGATGAAGATATTCACGGCAATATGATTAAGAACATGGGTATTTTGTATGCACCTGATTTTGTTATTAATGCGGGTGGATTGATTAATGTATACCATGAACTTAAGGAATATAATATTGGTCGTGCAACAAGAGACATTGAAAAGATTTACGACCGTTTATTAGAAATCTTTCATATTGCTGAAAGAGAAAATATTAATACACATTTAGCAGCGAAAGTCTATGCTAAAAAACGTATTGAAACCATTAATAATATTCAAGATAACTATATTAAAAGATAGGGAGTGATATTGTGAAAAAAGGGAAATTAACATTTGATAGTGAAGCATGCAAAGGATGTGAATTATGTGTATCCTTTTGTCCAGTAGAAATCCTATATCTGGATAAAGACAGAATCAATTCTAGTGGATATCACTTAATTTCAGTCAGTGACATGGACAAGTGTATAGGGTGTGCAAATTGTGCAATCGTTTGCCCCGATTCAGTAATCAAGGTGGAGGTGTTTGAGCGTGAGTAAAGTTTTGATGAAAGGTAACGAAGCAATAGCAAGAGCAGCAGTAGCTGCTGGATGCGATGCGTTTTTTGGTTATCCAATTACACCTCAAAATGAAATTCCTGAGTACTTATCAAAGCTTATGAAGGATCATGGAAGAATTTTTGTTCAAGCTGAATCAGAAGTTGCAGCAATTAATATGGTCTATGGTGCTGCTGGTTCTGGTGCTAGAGTTATGACTTCCTCATCCTCTGTTGGAATAGCATTGAAACAAGAAGGTATTAGCTATATTGCTGGTTCCGAATTACCTTGTGTGATCGTTTCTGTAATGAGAGCAGGTCCTGGTCTTGGGGGTATTCAACCTTCTCAAGGTGATTATTTTCAAGCAACTCGCGGTGGTGGCAATGGTGATTATCGTGTGGTTGTTTTAGCGCCCGAATCAATACAGGAAACTGTTGATTTGATGAAACAAGCTTTTGAAATTGCAGATCTTTATCGTAATCCTGTTATGGTACTTGCAGATGGTCTAATTGGGCAAATGATGGAATCTGTTGATCTTGATAAACCAGTCAAAAAGCGCCATATAGAGCCAAAAACCTATGCTGCTATTGGCACTGATTATCATGAAGGAAGAAATATTATTAATAGCCTTGGACTTGATCCAGTTTACTTAGAACAGCATAACTTAGTATTAGAAAGAAAATATAAAGAAATTATCAAACATGAAGTTCAATATGAAATGTATAATATGGATCATGCTGAATATGTCATTGTAGCATATGGTACTGTCGCTCGTATTTCGCGATCTGCAATTGATCAATTAAAAGAACAGAATATTCATGTTGGAATGATTAGACCGATTACATTGTGGCCTTATCCTAAAAAAGCTTTTGACTTGATTCCTAAATCAGTTAAAGGGTTACTCGTTGTTGAAATGAGTTTAGGTCAGATGCTAGATGACGTTCAGATTTCTAACAAAGGCAGATTTAAGATTGCTTTCTATGGTCGTGCAGGTGGCATGGTTCCCGAACCTGAAGAAATTGTTGATGCAATTTTGCATTTTGACGAAAAGGTGGTGGACTAAATGATACGCTACGAAAAAACAAAAGGTCTTACTGATCTTCATACACATTATTGTCCTGGATGTACACATGGTATCCTACATAAACTGGTTGCTGAAGTACTAGATGAACTAGGTGTTCTTGGCAAAACAGTTGGTGTTGCTTCCGTAGGATGTTCTGTCTTCAGCTATGATTATATCAATACTGATTTTCAACAAGTTCCACATGGCAGAGCTTGTGCTGTTGCTACTGGAATTAAACGCGTTTTACCTGATCGTATCGTCTTTACATATCAAGGTGATGGAGATCTTGCCTCAATTGGAATAGCTGAAACGATTCATGCAGCTAATCGTGGTGAAAATATTACAGTGATCATGGCAAATAATGCAACCTATGGTATGACAGGTGGTCAAATGGCACCAACGACATTGATAGGACAAAAAACAACAACTTCTCAAGAAGGTCGTACTATTGCTCAACATGGTAGTCCTATGAAAATTTCAGAAATATTCTCACAAATTGAAGGTGCTGCATACATAGAACGGACATCGATGCACAATATAGCACATATTAATAAAACAAAGAAAGCAATTAAAAAAGCTTTTACTTATCAGATGGAAAACAAAGGATTTACGTTAATTGAAGTTGTTTCAACTTGCCCAGTTAATTGGGGCATGAAACCAAGAGAAGCATTGGATTGGTCAAAAGAACATATGCTACCAATCTTCCCACTTGGTGTCTACAAGGATGTGATGAAATCATGATTCGTACGATTCGTGTTTCCGGTTTTGGTGGTCAAGGTGTCATGCTTACTGGGCAATTACTTGCGCATGCAGCAAATAAGCAAGGACTTTATAGCTTATGGGTACCAACCTATGGTCCTGAAACAAGAGGCGGTACTGCCAATTGTTCTGTTACTATTAGTGATCATCCTATTTATTCACCAGTTTTTCAAAAATCAGATGACTTACTGATCTTTAATGAGCCTTCTTTAACAAAATTTGGAGAAAAAGTTAAACCTGGTGGAAATTTGTTTTATAATTCCTCATTGATTAAACATGAAATTAATAATAAAGGTATCCAGATTTATCCAGTGCCTATGAGTGAACTAGCAATTTCACTTGATAAACCTCAAGTTGCTAACATGGTCATGCTAGGTGCTTATTTGAAGAAAGTTGATATATTTAAAGAAGATGTCATCTTAGAGTCACTAAAATATTTTTTAGGAGAAAAGAAAGCAGGCATGCTACCAGTTAATCAAAAAGCACTTGCTATCGGATCCAAAGCAATATAAGAAATGAAAGATCCAATTTTAATTGGATCTTTTTTTTATGATTGATTAAAATTTGAAACAAGGTTTCTCAAATAAAAGAAGTATGCTATAATAATTTTAAGTTGTAGAAAATAAAAAATGAAGGTGAAAAGATGAAACTTGATTATAAGAAGACGTTTTATATTGGTTTAGCTTTCTTTATTATTACGATATTTTGGCAAACATATGATTCAATTATTACTAAGATTCTCATTGATAAATTTGGTTTGAATCAAACATGGTCTGGTGTTGTGATGGCATTAGATAATGTCTTAGCGTTATTCATGTTACCTTTATTTGGAGCGCTTTCCGATAAATCAAATAGAAAACGTGGTAGACGCACACCCTACATCATCGTTGGTACTGTCGTTGCTGCATTCGCCTTTATGGGATTGTCATACATGGATAATATTCAAACAGCGCGCATCCAAGATACAAGTATCATTCAGAAATATGAAGTTATCCAGGATGCGGAGGTCGATCGTCTTGATTTGGTTTATTGGAATTTAATTATTACTGATATGGCTGATGAAAGACAAGAGGCATTAATAGACGGAACAATTACTCAAGCAAAGTATGACCAATGGGAAGAAAAAGTATTAACACCCATTAGTGATAGAATTGATGAAAGTACCTCTGGGCAGCTTAAAGTGAGCGATCTAGCCTATATTGATGGTCTTTATACAGTATATTTAAGTAGTCTAGCATGGGAAATCACAGTTCTGAACCCGTTGAATTTTATTGTATTTATAGTTGTTTTATTAATTGCATTAATTTTCATGTCAATCTTTAGATCTCCTGCAGTTTCCTTAATGCCAGATGTTACTATGAAACCGTTAAGAAGTAAAGCAAATGCCGTTATTAACCTCATGGGTGCTGCAGCTGGAGTATCTTCTTTGGTGATTTTAACACTATTTGGATTAGGCGGAAAATCTTATGTTGGTTACTCAAGTGCATTTATAGCCGTTGGAGCAATTATGCTCATCGTTCTCGTTATATTCTTGTGGAGAGTAAAAGAACCCAAAATGGTTGAAGAACGTGTTGCTGATGATAAGTTGTGGGGATTCACTGAAAATGAAGAAGAAGAAAGTGCACAAGATGCACACGCTTTATCAAGAGAAAAGAAAATTTCTCTTTACTTGATCTTATTTTCAGTCTTCTTATGGTTCATGGGTTATAATGCTGTAATGACAAAAGTTTCATATTATGCACCTAGTGTACTTCAACTCTCATCGTTTACTTTACCGTTGTTAATTGCTAATGTTACAGCAATTATCGCATTCATTCCGATTGGGATTCTTTCGACAAGATTTGGTAGAAGAAAAACAATTCTATTCGGAATTGTCTTATTAGCCCTTTGTTTCGGTTCAGTATTCTTCTTAAGTAAGGACACAGAATGGATTATGTATATTGTCTTCGGTTTAACAGGTATTGGATGGGCAACAATTAATGTTAACTCCTATCCTATGGTTGTAGAACTTGCTAAAGGTTCAAATGTTGGTAGATATACAGGATACTATTACTCATTTTCGATGGCAGCACAAATCATTACTCCTATATTTTCAGGATTTTTGATGGATACACTCCATCCAACAGTCTTATTCCCATATGCAACAGTTTTCGTATCACTTGCATTTATCACAATGTTCTTTACGAAACATGGTGATTCAAAAGCGGAAAAGAAAACAATTCTTGAAAGTTTTGATGTAGATATGGATTGATAGAAAAAAAAGCACTCAATTTGAGTGCTTATTTTTTTGGTTCAAAGAATTCAAAAACTGTATTGTGATAATGAGATTTAACGAGATCGAATTCAGATTGAGTACGTGCGGCATAACTAATAATTGTTATGCCTTTTTTCATGAATTTATCCAGATATTTATTTGGGAGATCATGGATGCCATAACTGATGAAATCCGGCTTATTAAAGCGATTAAAAAACATTATTTTCAATAGATATTTCATGATAAAATTCATATTTTTATTATCTGAAAAGTATTCGGAAATCTGTCCTCTAATTACTTCTGGATGATGTTTTTTGAACCACCTAACAACTTGCGGATGAAATGAAAATACCGCATATCTTCCTTGATAGTTTTCAAGTGATTTCATGAGCGAAGCACACAATAAATTAACATTTCCAAATGGTTTGAGCTCAATCAGTAAAGGCACATCACCATTCACAAGTTTAAGTGCTTCCTCGAAACGAATCACTTTTTGATCTGTACTTAAAAGTGTTAAATCTTTGATGTCTTCATAAGTTGCTTCAGCAAGCACTCTTGGATCATTACATAACCTTTTAAATGAAAGATCATGAAATGCCATCACTGTGCCATCCTTTAAGACATTTACATCAAGTTCTATAGAATAACCTTTTTCTAATGCTTTTCTATAGGCTAAATAAGAATTTTCAGGAATGGTTCCATCTTTTGAATGTAGACCTCTATGAGCAATTAAATTTTCCCTAATCCATGTTAGATCTTTCATATTACCAGGGTACCAAGCCGTAAATGATCATACCTAAAATTGCTGACATAAGTATAATCTTAATTGGCGATATTTTTTTATAGAATATAGTTACAGTTCCTACAATAACTAAAATGATTAAACCCTTGAAGTTAAATCCTGAAAAATCAAAAATTAGATCATGGAAATCAATATTTGGTAATGCTGCATGAATGATTAAAGCAACTGAAACACTGATAATTAAACCAATAACAACAGGCTTTAAACCTAAGAAGGCTCTATTCACAATCTTACTTTCTAGAAATTTAGAACCAAGACTTGCAATTAAACTGATAATGATGAATGATGGGAGAATAACACCTAATGTTGTTGCTACTGCACCAAATATACCTAATTGATTCATTCCGATGAAGGTTGCCATGTTGACTGCAACTGGTCCAGGAGTAGATTCACTAATTCCAATGAAATCATAGAGAAGCTCTGCAGTGATATATCCATTACCAACTAATTCTGATTGGATAAGTGGAATCATCGCATATCCACCACCAAAAGTAAATAACCCAATCTTAAAGAAAATCCAAAAGAGTTTAAGATATGCTAGAATCATGCTCTTTAGCCTCCTTAAGATGGACGATAGATCCATATATAATTCCTAAAATGCCACCTGCAAGTAAAATGTAGATGACACTAAAAGTTGTTAATAAGGCAGCAATTAATGAAACCACAAGTATCGTTATTGCAAACCAATTAAAATGTATTTTTTTAGATAGTTTCAATGCTGCTTTAAAAATTAAAATTGCAACACCTGCTTGAATACCTTTAAAAGCGTAAGCAACCCAAGTGAGTTCTTTAAATTGAACAATAAATAATGAGATTAAAGAAATAATGATAAAAGAAGGGATAACAACACCAAGTGTTGCAACTACACTCCCTTTAAATCCACCAATCTTATAACCAATAAATGTTGCCGAATTCACAGCAAGAACACCTGGAGTTGATTCAGATATGACAAGAATTTTGAGAATATCATCATCATTTGCCCAATGTTTTTTATCAACGACCTCTTTACGCATGATTGGCATCATTGCATAACCCCCACCAAAAGTTAGGGCTCCAATCTTCAAGAAAGTAGTAAAGAGATCTAGTAAATTATGTTGTTTTTTCATCATGACACCTCACCGAAATATTATAACATAAAAAATGTTTTCATTTAACATTCTATGTTATAATACTTTTGCAAAGGACGGATAGCCGATGAAAAAAATTAAAGTACTCCTTATATTCCTTATATTTACAATCTTACTTGTTGGTTGTGATATAAACAATTTACCAACTGATATAGTTCCACCAACAATAAGCGGAACAAGCGATGTTACCTACTATATAGGTGATGATCAACCTGATTTTTTAGATGGAATTTTAGCAGCTGACATAGTCGATGGAGATGTTACAGCATATATTACTTATGATGTAACTGGTGTTGATTTTACTACACCTGGCGTTTATACGGTAACGTATTCAGTTTCGGATAGTGCAAATAATCGAATTTCAACTTCAATTTCTGTTTCAGTTTTGGAAAGACTAGCAGTCGTAGATTTAATACCACCAGTATTTGGCGGTTTAAATGATATTACCTTTACTATTGGTGATGATCAACCAAACTTCTTAGATGGAATAACAGCTATTGATGCAGTTGATGGAAATGTAACGATGTATATTACTTATGATACAACAACCGTTGATTTTACGATACCCGGTGTTTATACGGTCACATATACAGCTTCAGATGGTTCAGGTAACCTAATCTCAACAACAATATCTATTACAGTCCTTGATTCACAATCTTTAGAAGATGAGACACCCCCTATAATTATTGGTGCGTCTCAACTCAACTATTCAATAGGTGATACACTTCCCGATTTATTAGCAGGTTTATCTGCTAGTGATATAGTTGATGGTGTCTTAACTAATCAAATTACTGTTGATGATAGTCTTGTTAATTACGATACAATAGGTGTTTATGCAATCACATATTCAGTATCAGATGCTGCAGGAAACATATCTTCAATTACAATTAACATTATTGTTCAAGATGAATCAATAATCAGTGACATAGACCATTTGAACATCTATTATTTAAATGATTTTCATGGAGCAATTTTTGAAGATGGATCTCAAATGGGGCTTTCTAAAATCGGAAATCTAATCCTTGATGAAAAAGCTTATCATCCAGAAAACACCTTATTTATTGGTGGTGGAGATTTTTTACAAGGAACATTAATCTCTAATTATTTCGATGGTGCATCAACAATTGATGTCCTAAATCAGATGCAAATGGATGCTTTTACAATAGGTAATCATGAATTCGACTGGGGATTTGACATCATCACTAATTTTAGAGAACCAAGTTCAGATAGCATTCAAGCAGACTTTCCGCTTTTAGGTGCAAACATCTTTTATGATGATGATACACAAACAAGACCTGATAATATAGATGCTTATACGATTATTGAAAAAGGAAATTTAAGAATAGGCATTATAGGAGTTATTGGTTCAGGTTTAGAATCGAGTATTGCAACCTCTAAAGTAACAGGTTATTATTTTGATGATCCTGTTTATTGGACAGCCTATTATGCTGAACAACTTAGAACAATTGAAAATGTTGATGTCGTTTTAGCTGTCATACACGATAATGGTATTTCTTCAGGATATAATCAACAGATGAGTTCCTTAACAGGCGATCAGAGAATTGATGCAGTCTTTAATGGACACAGCCACTCAACGTATGCGCAATATATTACGCGTACTGGAGTAAGACTTCCTTACATTCAATCTGGGTCGAGTGGAACAAATTTAGGAAAAGTGACTTTAGAGTTTGATACATTAAAAAATGTAACGCAAGCATATGCAGAAAATCTTACATCTTCATCTGATTCGAGATTGAACACTAACAATTTAAGTATTGATGCAGTAATAGAGACATATTATAGCCAAGTAGAGCCATTGTTAACAGAAGTGATTATCAAATCAGGAGCTTATATGAGCACGACTGCATTAACATATTATATGGCAGAACTTATAAGAATGGCTTCAGATAGTGATATTGGGTTTCACAATTCTGGTGGAACAAGATCATCAATTGGTTATGATCAAGATATTACTTTGGGAACGCTTTATCAAATATTCCCATTCGATAATGTCGTTAAAACGACTTATCTGACCGGTGCGCAAATTAAAGCTTTTATGAATAGTAGTTATGGTAGCTACTTCAGTACGAGAGTTAATAATATGGTTTTTGAAGACAATGTTTACTATAAAGCAGCAACGAATGATTACGTCTTCGATTCGACAAGCAATCCATTTGTTACAGGTATCAACTCAGAAGATACAGGCATCCTAATTAGAGATGTATTAGAACAAGTCATGAGGAATCAAGCTGAAATCTACGATTATTTCTTACTCACGAATCCTGTTGTTCTAAGTGCATTACCAAATCTTGAATTCGTACTATTTATTGATAAACAGCACCAATTAAGTATATAGACATAAAAAAACGCTTTGTACAGATAACTGCACATCGCGTTTTTATTTTTATATTATTTTTGGTTTTCTAAATTTTAAGAATACAAAGACACCGCCTGCAAGAAGTGCAGTACCTCCAATTGATGAAATCAAGATCACAGGAAGATAGTTAACATCTTCAATCGTTATATCTTGATACATCACATAAGTGGAATTTGCAGCAATTTTAATTGTTTCTCCACCCTTGAATGTAGTAATCATCTGATCATCTGCTTGTTCACCATTGAGGACAAGTACCCACCCGCCATTTGTCGGTAATTTGATTTTCGTACTCTTTGTGTTTGCGTTATGGATAATAAGCATCTTTTCATAGGTGTCATTACTTGCAGTATTTGTTAGTGTATAAGCGATAACACCAGTAACATTTTCATAAACAAACTCTAGATTATTATTGATATCAAGAGCAGTTGTCATCCGCAATGATGGATGAGCTTTTCTGAAAGCAATTAATCCGGTATAATAATTTACCATGTCCATTTGTTCTGCTTTTTGATCCCAACGCAATTGATTAACCGAATCAGGTGATTCGTAGCTGTTATGATCAAAACCTGTACCACTAACAGCTGGTTTTGATCTCATAAATTCATCTCCTGCATGAAGGAATGAAATTCCTTGGGAAAGTAGAACAATCGCATTAGATTGTTTCATCATTTTCGGTAGAAGTTCAAGTTTATCTAATTGTTCTAATGTAATATATAGTTTGTCATGCAATGTATTGTTATCGTGTGCAGTGACATAATTAATTGTTTTCAAAGGTGATGTATGCCAAATCTTCATATTTGATAAGGCCCCTCCATTAATAGCAGGATTATCAATACCACCTACGATTCCGTATTTAACTTTATTGAGATTTTGACTGGTAAACATACCTTGAACAAAACCACCTTCTTCTCTATTAAATACCGAACCTTTAACGCCATCTCTTAAATCATCATTAAATGCAGCGACATCATCCATGAGATGCAGATTTGTCTTTCCGGCTTGCTCAGTTGATGAAAGCGGTGTTGATCCTCCGGTCCATGGTTCTCCATAAACCATGATTGTATCATCTATCTCATGAAGAGCTGTTGTAAGTTCATTCATTGTTTGAATATCATGAAGTCCCATCAAGTCAAATCTAAAACCAGAAATATTATATTCTGTTGCCCAAAATACAACGGATTCAATCATAAATTTGCGCATCATGAAACGCTCAGATGCTGTTTCATTTCCAGTACCTGAACCATTTGAGAAGGCACCTGAAGCTGTTTTTCTGTAGTAATAACCTGGAACAATTAAATTTAAGTTAGAATCAGCTGTTAAACCTGTATGATTATAAACAACATCCATATTGACTCTTATGTTTGCATCACCAAAACCACTGACAACTTGTTTCATTTCTTCAATGCGAACTAATCCATCATAAGGATCAGCAGAATAAGAACCTTCAAGGACATTGAAATTTAATGGCATATAACCCCAATTAAATGAATTATAGCCTGTCGTTCCAATCTTTGATTCATCGAGAACACCAAAATCAAAAAATGGTAATAATTGAACGTGTGTAACACCAAGATCTACTATGTGATCAAATCCAGTGGAAACACCTTCATAAGAAGTACCTGATTCAATCAATCCTAAATATTTTGCACGATTTGCTTCAGAACCAGTCCAACTCATATGAGAAGTAAGATCGCGCACATGTAATTCATAGATGATTGCATCAGTTGCATTTGTCATATTATCGGGACGATCATCATATTCAAATCCAATGGGGTTAGTTTGTGAAAAATCAACGATTAAACCACGTATACCATTAATACCAGAACTTTTAGCATAAGGGTCAATCACTTCATTTGTGTTCGTACCATTTGTGACACTATATGTATAATAAGTACCATGCAAATTACTAAGTACTTCTATATAAAAAGTACCTTTTTCATCTGGAGCCATCACAATCGTGTCAGTCGGAGTATTCGTTCCACCGTAAGAAAGTGGTGTGCCTGTATCATATAAATTTAAAGTCACACTTTGCGATACTGGAGCCCATACTCTAAACGTCGTTTTATTTCCGATGACATAAGCACCTAAATCATCACCTTCATAACCAAAAGAGTTATTAAATGCATCAGAATCGTAAACACCATCAAATGTTATTGTATATGAATTAACATAATCATTACTAAAAGTAGCAGTTACAACATATTTCTTTGAAAAATCTAAATCATTTTCTAGTATAATTGTTCCATCAGTAGAATCAATAACTATTGAATCAATATTTACTAAAACATCGTCAGCAGTAACTGTGATATCAGTTATAGCAAGTTCTTCAGTTGCAGAGAAAGTAATCGTATCCATTTCAGTAAAATAAGCAGATCTGAATTTTGGATAACGATCTGGACCATCTGGGTCATCAATACTATAACCAATACGTGAATCTCCTTCGACAAGATAAATATGCAGGATTCCATCATCGGTTGTTGCAGGGATATCAATGAAGCGGTCTGTATCAACATCCTTTGCTTCCCAAACATTTAGTCTAACAATCATTCCGATTCTTGTTGCACCACTCCAACTTCCATCAAGTGTAAGCTTAGCAACGACCCCACCATAATTAAAAGTGGAAGCGGTATCATCTTCTACAAACGCATAGGATTCACCTTCAGCTGAGGTTGGTTCTGATTGCCATGCCCATAGATTCCATCCTGTATAGTCAGCTGTATATCGATAGTAATGGATATTAACTTCAGTAACTGTTTCGCTTCCTAATACCGTTGTTGATAAGAACAGGAACAATGGCATGATGAAGAGAATAAATAGTAATTTTTTCATTTGTTTCTCCTTTAATATTTCGCTGTTTATTGAATAAAAAACTATAGCAATATGATATCTATATTCATTTTGTAATGTGTTGAGCTAATGCGTTTTCATTTCGACATCATCTTACTATAAAATGATGTAAAAGTAAACAGTAGAGTTTGTAAGATTTGCTTGCATAAAGACACCCTCAATGATAAAATGAAAGTGTTAAAAAATAATTTTATAAGAGGAGAATGAAATGAAAAATAAGTTATTAATTTTGCTTGTTGTTTTTGCATCTATTGTTTTACTTACTGGATGCTCTAAATCAGACCCATTAACAATATGGGTAGGAGCAGAATCAGAAGAATTTTATGTTGAACAAATGGCAACTTATGTTGCAAATTATATAACAGAAAACGGTGAAGATTTTCCATATGACATCAGTGTTAAAGGTGTTGATACGGGAACAGCAGCTGCTACATTTCTAGAAGATAGTGAAGCAGGCGCTGATATTTTTACTGTAGCACATGATAATCTAGGGAAATTAATTACTGGATCTAGTAGTATTGCACCGATTACCGATACAGCATTACTTGCTCAAATTCAAGCAGATAATCCACAAACTTTCCTAAATGTCATTAAGGGTAATGTTGGAGGCACTGAATATACATTTGGCGTTCCATATATTGCTCAATCTTTAGTTTTGTATTATAACAAACAGTTTATCAACGAAATACAAGTGCGAACATGGGAAGGGATTTTAGCTGTAGCAAAAACTGCTAATAAACAAGCGTTATCCTTAACCGGTACAGATGGTTTTAATAACTCGTTCTTACTTTTAGCTAGAAATGCAGTTACAAAAGAAAGCTCATTAAGACTTTATCAAGATGGTCTCATCATGAATAATTATGCTACCGGAGATGATACGCTATCTGTATTAAAATGGGGACAAAGATTTTTTTCAGATGAAAATGGTGCTAAAAGACCTACTGATTCCGGATGGCAAGTTGAATTAAAGAATGAAGAATCATTATCTGTAATTTCAGGTGCATGGCATTTCAATGCAGCACAAGCAGCACTTGGTAGTAATCTAGGTATCGCTGTATTACCTACATTTACCATCACTGCAGAAGATGTTTATGGAGATTTCACAGCGGGAACAGTCATGCAATCAGGTACATTTGCTGATGCTAAGATGTTTGTTATGAAGAAGAATAGTGATAAAGCTGATTATCTACAGGATATTCTAACTTATTTAAGCAGTAAAGAAATGCAAGAAGCATCTTATGATGCAGTAGCAAACTTACCTGCTTATAAGAATGCTTCAACTGAATTTGCATCCATGTCAGGTACTAGCATTGAAGCACAACTTGCAACAGCACAAATCCTGATGTTTGAAAATGGTATTCCTCAACCTTTTGGTTTTGATAATAAATTTAATTTCTACTATTATTCTAAAGGTGGTCCAGAATTGATTCTTGAAATTCTTGAAAATGATGGTAATCGTTTCAATACTGATGCCTCAATTCTTGCTCAAATGCTGATTGTAGAAAATATTTGGAGAACTGGCAATCAAGCATAAGATAGTTCATTACTTGTTATAAATCAAGGAGGGTAGGATGAACAATCAACATAATAACAATCAATCGATGATTTCCTGGATGTTAGAATCAATCCTGAAATTTTTTAAAAGGTTTGCACAGAGGATTTATCATATTTGTAAAAAAATTGTTTGTGGAATCGTAGATTGGTTTGTTAATTTTTATCAAAGATTCTTTAAAGCTAGTATCCCATCAAAGATATCACATCTTGTGATGGGTTATGGTAATTTAGCTCGAAAACAAATTGTTAAAGGTTTATTATACTTATT
>CAZVDQ010000018.1:0-26315 GCA_964625435.1 uncultured Mariniplasma sp. | reverse complement strand
ACATGTACATGTCGTAGATACACAGTCAACAATTAGTGGTAGTGGATATATCGCACAAAAGATGATCGAGTTTTTTAATGAAGGACATTCAATAGAAGAAGGCTTAGTCTATTTGGACGAACTCATCCATAAAGGTTCCTTGATTTTCACTGTGAATGATTTACACACACTTGTTAAGGGTGGCAGATTGAACAAAGTTCAAGCTGTTATAGGAAATTTTCTTAAAATCAAACCCATTTTAAGATTTAGAGAAGGGGTACTTGATTTAGAACACAAAGTGAGAAATTACAATAACATCTATTTGTATTTAGTAAATGAAACCAAAAAATTATTGGAATTCGGAAAAGTAGTGGTTCTCATCTCTTATGTGGATAGATCTACAGAAGCTAAACTTTTATTACAAGAGATATTCCAGTTGGGAGAAAATGTTAATGTCTCCATCACTGGAGTAGTTAGTCCGGTAATCTCAGCTCATATTGGGCTCGGTGGATTAAGCATCTATTTAGCAAAAGAATAAGCGCGTATAACGCGTTTTTTTCTTATTACATATTAGAAATATGATATAATATCTTCGAGGTTTTTGATATGAAAATTAATGATCAAATCATATGTAAAGTAACTGGTATTCAATCTTATGGTGTCTTTGTCGCTTGTTCGGATTATAATGGACTGATTCACATTTCTGAGGTTTCTGACCAATTTATTTCATCAATTGAAGACATTCTTTGTGTTGGAGATGAAGTTGAGGCTATTGTGTTAGAAGTTGATGAAGAACAAAAAAGACTTAAGTTATCGTATAAAAAAGTAAATCCAATTCATCCTAGAATCGCAAAAATGGTTAAAATAAAAATTGGATTTCATACACTATCCAAAGCTTTACCACATTGGATAGAAAAAACTAAGAAATAGAGGAATAAAATGATGTCATTTATTGAACTAAATCTAGATGATGCACGTTCGTTTTTAGAAGTGCAGCCCGAGTCTTTACAAAAAAGAGTGAATGAATTACATAAAGTCATTCATGATAAAACTGGAAAAGGTAATGATTATCTTGGATGGTTGGATTTACCTAAAAACTACGATAGAGAAGAATTTGCTCGAATTGTGCTTGCTGCTAAAAAGATTAGAAAGCAAAGCAAGGTTTTAGTGGTTATTGGTATTGGAGGATCATATTTGGGATCTAAAGCAGGTCTTGAATTTTTAAAGGTACCATTTAAAAAGGAAAGACTAGAAGTTGTTTTTGCGGGTCATCAAATGTCAGGAAACTATTTGGAAAGACTAGTTGACTACTTAAAGAATAAAAGTTTTAGTATCAATGTCATTTCTAAATCAGGAACAACAACCGAGCCAGCGATTGCATTTAGAGTACTTAAAAAAGAGTTAGAAGCAAAATATGGTGTTATAGGTGCAAAAGATAGAATATATGCAACGACAGATAAAAAAAGAGGTGCACTACATACAGTAGCTAAACAAAATGGATATGAAATGTTTACGATACCCGATGATGTAGGTGGCAGATTTAGTGTTTTAACCGCTGTTGGGTTGTTACCGCTACAAGCAGCCGGTCTTAACACAAAAGCGATGTTAAAGGGAGCTAATGATGCTTTCAAGCGTTTTTCTAAGCCTTCTTTAGCTAACAATGAAGCATATTTATATGCTGCTATGCGTTATCTTTTGTATACTTCAGGCAAAAAGGTTGAAATGCTTGTGGGTTATGAACCTAATTTGTTATATTTAAATGAATGGTGGAAACAACTGTTTGGTGAATCTGAAGGTAAAGATCATAAGGGTTTATTTATTGCTAGTGCTGGTTTTTCCACAGACTTACACTCACTTGGACAATACATCCAAGATGGAGAACGTCATTTATTTGAAACAGTTATCAAAGTTGCTGAAAGTACTTCAGATGTATTTATTCCAGAAGAAGTGAAAGATTTAGATGAACTTAATTATCTAAATGGAAAGACTTTATCATATGTAAATTCACAAGCCTTAAAGGGAACGATGATGGCACATAAGGATGGTTTGGTACCTAATATATTGCTTACTATTCCAAAGCTTGATAACTACACCTTCGGGTACTTGGTATATTTCTTTGAAAAAGCATGCGCAATGTCAGCATATTTACTTGATGTTAATCCGTTTAATCAACCGGGTGTTGAGGCATATAAGAAAAACATGTTTGCTCTATTAGGAAAAAAAGGATACGAAAATATATTGAAGTAGGGATCAAATGAAGATTAGAAAGTCATATTCAGAACAAGAAACAGAAACAATAGGCTTTGAGCTTGGGTTATTGCTCATGGATGAGCCTCGAATCGTTATATTATTAGATGGTGAGCTCGGAGCTGGTAAAACAACATTTACCAAAGGTCTTGCTCGTGGATTGGGTGTTACCTCTGTGGTAAATAGCCCAACTTTTACCATTATGAAAAAATATAAAACAAAAGATTTTTTCCGTACACTTTATCATTTGGACCTTTACCGACTACAAGGCGAAGGAACAGATTTTGACTTGGAAGAATATATTGATGGAAATGGCATGATTGTTATTGAGTGGCCATATCAAGTGAGTGATTTCTTGCCTAATGATTATTTATTGATTCAAATCAAGAAATTAGGAGATACAGAAAGAGAATTTAAAATGGAATGTTATGGATATCCATGTAAAAGAGCGGTGGAACTCATATGAAAACTTTATTTTTTGATGTTTCAACTGCTGTGATGTTTATTGGATATGCTAAAGAAGATATCTTGATGGATTTTAGTATTAGAATTGCTTCAAGAGACCATGCGAAATATCTAGTTGATCGCATTGATCAACTTCTTAAAAGAAACCGTTTGAAACTCGTCGATTTAGATGAAATTATCATTGGTATTGGACCGGGTTCATATACGGGTCTAAGAATTGCAGTGATGGTTGGTAAGATGCTTGCATTTACAAAAAGTGTGCCATTAAAGACCGTAAGTAGCTTATTTTTCATGACAAGTGGATATGAAGGTAAAGTTGCAGCAATGATAGATGCACGTAGAGGATATGTCTTTTCAGCTATTTATGAGAACGGACAAGTAATTCTTCCTGATGGGTATCGATTACTTTCTGAGCTTTTACTTGATGAGAACTATCAAAAAGCTCAAACAATATTTGTTGATGATAGAAACTATGAAATTAACGTTAAAAGAATTAAGGAACATGCTGTTTTCGTAGAAAACATCCATGATCTCATTCCTAATTATCTAAGAAGAACAGAAGCGGAAACCAAACATGATCAGAAAAGCAACAGTTAAGGATGTTACTAATTTAGTGCGTATCGAAAAAAAAGTATTCACACAATCTTTAGGTGAATCCTTTTTATATGATGAATTGTTACTCAATCCATTTGCTCATTATTTTGTTTTCGAACTCAATAGAGAGGTTGTTGGATATATAGGATATAGAGCAATTGATGCGAATGCTGAAATGATGAATTTTTGTTTTTTCCCTGAGTATCAAGGACAAGGATTTGGAACTGAATTACTTACTTATTCTATTGAATTTCTCAAAGGCTTGGGAGTAAATCAATTATTGCTTGAAGTGAGAAAAAGCAATTGTCAAGCGCGAGCAATATATGAAAAACTTGGATTTAAGAAATCTCATGTTAGAAAGAATTACTATCAAACAGAAGATGCTTATGTCTATATGAAGGAGGTGTAAACATGATTATATTAGCAGTAGAAAGTAGTTGTGATGAAACCAGTGTTGCTATTTTAGAAGATGGTAAAAAAGTCTTATCACATATCGTTTTATCACAAATGGATATTCATGCAATTTACGGTGGCGTAGTTCCTGAAATTGCATCGAGAAATCATGTTGTACACATGACTAGAGTATTTGAACAAGCGCTTCTTGAAGCCAAAATTGATGTTAAAGATATAAATTTAGTTGCAGTTACTAAAGGACCTGGATTAATAGGTTCATTACTGGTTGGAATTAATGCAGCAACAGCATTTGCATTTGCAAATCAAATCCCATTAATTGGTGTCAATCATTTGATTGGTCACATCTATGCAGCTAATATAGAACACGAACTTAAATTTCCTGCGTTAGCACTTCTTGTCAGCGGTGGGCATACGGAATTAATCTATATGAAAGACCATATGGAGTTCAAGCTCTTAGGAACAACCCAAGATGATGCGGTTGGCGAAGCTTATGATAAAGTTGCACGTACGTTAGGTTTACCTTATCCAGGAGGACCTGTTGTAGATAAACTTGCTGCTTTAGGGAAAGATACTTATCATCTGCCAAGATCATTCTTAGATAGAACTGCTTTTAATTTCAGTTTTTCAGGATTGAAAAGTGCAGTGATTAATTTAGTTCATAATGCTGAACAAAGAAATGAAGAAATAAGAATCAATGATGTCTGTGCATCTTTTCAAGCAAGTGTCTTAGATGTGATTATCGAAAAAACAAGAATTGCAGCTGAAGCCTATGATGTCAAACAGATTATTGTCTCTGGTGGAGTTGCTGCGAACAAAGGATTAAGAAGTAGAATTTTCAATGAAATACCGAATATTGAGATTGTAATTCCACATATGAAGTATTGTACAGATAATGCAGCAATGATTGCTGCAGCAGCATATTATCAGTACCAAAAAGAAGGCGCACTGCCTAATTACTTATTAGGTGGATACTCAACATTGAACTTTGAAGAATAATAATTAAGCCAAGATTAGAACGAAAGTTCTAGTCTTGCTTCAATTTAAGGCAATATTATGCGTTAATATTGTATTTTCATTAAGATTAGATTATGATATTATTATAAAAAGGAAGTGATTCTATGAAATTTCTGTTTAAAATAATTGTAATTCCTATTTTATCTATTATTGCTATACCAGCAATTTTTTTAGCTTTAACGTATAGAGATGTTACAATTCCCGTTGAAGATTTTCAAAATACAGACACAGTTTTGTTATCTGATATGGTAAACGAACAAATTGATGCATTCTTAGCTACAGGAGATTCAACAGCTAAACTGAGTTTAGGTTTTAGTCAACAGGAAGCTAATGGGTTATTGAAAGCTAGTTTCTTAGATATAAATCCTAATTACTTAAAAGAAGATGCAACTGATGATGAAAAAAATTATGTAATGAAAGAAAGTATGTATGGATACCAAGGATCATGGATTCGTTTCAAGGAAGATATAGTTGAAATAGAATCTGGTATTCATGTTTTTGTTTCAAGTTTTACATATAAAACAGCAGTATTAATTACATTTAAGATGACTGCTGATACTGAAGAAGTTGTTTTAACATTAGATAAACTAAATATTGGTAGTTTGCCACTTGCTTGGACATTTGGTGTAGCAAGCTGGGCAGCTGAACAAATCACAGGAAAAGACATTCAAACAATCATTGATGATCAACTTGGTGGTATGGCTACCTTTGATCCAGATAAAAGAGAAATCAGATTAGATATCCAAACCTTGATTGAAAATCAGTTCTCTGATGACGCTCAAAGTGCAGCACTTGTCAATTCATTATTAGCATTTGTTGCTTCTAATGATTTATTGGAAATTGGATTTGAAGATGGAGTCTTCAATGCTTCCTTGGCTTTGGGTCAAATGAGAGATGATACAACTCCATTTATGCTTAATGAAGTGGATAAGATTGTAAACGATGCCCAGCTTCAAGCCATTTTACAAGCAAAAGCAAGTTCTTTAATTTTCTCAACTTTAACAACAACCGATTATCCATTTATTGAATTAAAGGCTTTCACATTAAATCGTATGTTTGAGTATTTCATGCGGCCATCACTAGCTGGAGACGGTATTATTCATCAGGTTGAAATGTTTGAAAAGTATAGAATGACAGCTTATGTACCGTATTTTACAATGGATGGTGATTTTATTGTTAATATTCCGATGCTGATTGAAGATATGGATGATCCATTAAACAACTTCCCAACAATTATTAAGATTTCAGCAACTCCCGAAATTGATAATAGTGACTTAAGAATTGTTCTTAATGAACTCAATGCTGGTGAAGTTACACTATCTCAGGAGCATATTGCAAATATCTTAACATTACTTGGTGACACAGACTTATTGGTTGATGGTGCATTTGTTATTCAAGATTTTGATGCACAAATGAATCAAGCTGGTTTAGGTTTGCAAAGCGTTGATGTTGTAAATAACAAGCTTAGACTTTATGTTGAACTCAATGACACTATTTCATTAGGCGATATTCAAGATGCAGTGTCTGATGTATTAGATGCAGTTGTAGATAATCCTGCTTATTCACCAGAACTCAATACAGCACTTAATGATGTCATCGACAGCTTAGCTGATCCTTTGGCAGATCCTGAAGCAGCAATTGATGATTTGATGGATGTATTTGATGAATTATCTGATGCGGAGCAAGAAGAAGTATATCAAGATTTAATTGATGCATTCGCGACTACTGATTTAACTTATGACGACATTATGGGCTTATTACCTTAAGATTAAATAAAAAAACTCAATATTGCAATCGATAAATTATAAAATAATTAAAGGATTTTTAAAGATGTCATCATCTTTAGAGGTCCTTTTTTTTACTTGTTTTAACCATAGATATTATGAAATAAAGAATGAAATTGCTAAGATTCCCAATAAACGATGCGTTTTATGTGTATGTTAAGTGTAAGAAGAAAAGGGAAAGGAGATTTAAAATGAAAAAATTAATGACACTTGGATTATTTATGGTCATGCTTATTGGCATGGCAGCATGTACGAGTGATGATACAGAAGACCTAACTTATTTATCAGTTGATATTAATCCTGAAATGGAAATGATTATCAATCAAGAACAATACGTTGTGAGTTATGCTTTGAATAACGAAGCAGCTGAAATTGTAGCAGCTGGATTAAACTTTGAAGGAATGAATTACGGTGATGCACTACATTTATATTTGAATGCTGCTGTTGCTACGGGGTATATTGATATCGAAAGAAATGATAATGCTGTAGCTATTCAAGCCTATAATGGAAATGATGAAGATAGTAATCAATTTCAGATTCAAGTAGAAACTAAACTACAAACTTATTTCCAGGAAAATGCATTAGGTGCAGTTGTTCTATATCAAGGTGAAGTTAGCGAATCACTTCAAGCTTTAGTTGATCAATATGATATTAGTTTAGGTAAAGCAAGATTGATTGAGGCTTATATTGCAGCCGATGAAACAAATACGATTGCAGATGCTTTAGAAATGACTTCTAAAGAAATCATGGACGCACTTGTTATTACACAGGATGCTTATATGCTACAATATCGCAATCAAAAACAATCAGGAGCTCAAGAAATTAAAGATGAATTAGAAGGTGCACTACAAAGTCGCGTTGAAGCACATCAAGCATTAGTCACTGCTGGAACTGCTGTTCAACCTGATACAACGGGTGTTAAACAAGCATATCTTGATGATTTTGAAGGTATTAAGTTACAATTTGTTATTCGCAATCAAGAAAGAGTTGAATATGCAAATGCATGTATTAATGGTGAAATCAATGAATACCTAGTTGGACAGTATGATTATGAAAAATCTAGTGAAGTTCTTTCATACACCGTTACACATTATTACTTTGTTTTAAATGATGATGGAACTTACTCAGAAAGTTATAGTTTAGTCTATACAGATGAAACAGGTACCCTCACATTAGATGAAACAGGCACATGGTCAATTGTTGAAGGCAAATTAGTATTAGTTAATAGTAGTGAAGTTACTCAAGAACTTGATATTTTAGGTGCTAGAATTGTTTTAGAAGTACCAGAAAATATCTTCTTAACATTTAAGAAAATTGCATTAGATAATTAATAATACATATCAATTTTAAATCAGTATAAAAATCGGTTGATTAATTCAACTGATTTTTTTTATAAACTTGTAGTTTATAGCAAATAATTATATAATAAATAAGACAATGAGGTGAAATATATGGAAAATCATTCCAACTTTATTAAAACAATAATTGAATCTGATTTAGCAAGTGGAAAACACAAGAAAATTGTGACTCGTTTTCCGCCTGAACCTAATGGATTTTTGCATATAGGACACGCGAGAGCAGTCGTTATAAACTTTGAAAGTGCACTTGCTTTTGGCGGGTACACCAATTTAAGATATGACGATACAAATCCTAGCAAGGAAGACGATATTTATGTCAAAGCAATCTTAAATGACATTAGGTGGTTAGGCTATGAACCTAAAAACATCTATTTCGCTTCAGATTATTTTGAAGAGATGTTTAATCGTGCGCTTATATTGATTCAAAAAGGGCTCGCTTACGTCGATCATTCTACTGCCGAAGAAATGGCTAGAGATCGAGGTAATATTAATAAAATTGGTACACAGTCAAAATATAGAAATCGCAGTATTGAAGAAAACCTTAAATTATTCAACCAAATGAAGGGTGGGGAATTTAAGGAAGGTGAATGTGTCTTAAGAGCTAAAATTGATATGGAATCTCCAAATATGAATATGAGAGATCCAGCACTTTATAGAATATCTTTTGCTGAACATCATAATACTGGTAAAAAATGGTGTATTTATCCTATGTATGATTATGCTCACCCTCTTGAAGATGCAATTGAAGGTATTACGCATTCCTTATGCTCTTTAGAATTTGAAGACCATCGTCCTTTATATGACTGGGCGGTAAGAGAAACAGAAATGCCAAAGGTTCCAAGACAAATAGAATTTGGTCGTTTGAGTATTGAAAATACTGTTATGAGCAAACGCTATTTGAGAAAACTAGTAGAAGAACATAAAGTGATTGGTTGGGATGATCCTAGAATGCCAACACTACAAGGATTAAGAAGACGTGGGTATACACCTGAAGCTATTCGTCATTTTATCCTTTCAACTGGATTATCAAAAGTGAACTCAACTGCAGGAAATGACATGTTAGAAGCAGCCTTAAGGGATGATTTAGCTCAAAAAGCGAAACGTGTCATGGCAGTGATTAACCCACTTAAAGTAACCATTACGAATTACCCTGAAGATCAAATTGAATATTTTACAGTTGCTAATAATCAAGACAATGAAACATTAGGCGACAGAAAGATTCCTTTTTCTAGACATATATATATTGAAAAGGATGATTTTGTATTAGAAAAACCTAATAAAAAATATAAGAGACTTGCCATAGGTATCGAGGTTAGACTTTTCCATGCTTACTTTATTAAAGCTAACGATGTTGTCTTTGATAAAGATGGAAATATCATTGAAGTGCTTGCCACTTATGACGTAAATACCAAGAGTGGAAGTGGATTCAATGAAAGAAAACCTAATGGAACCATTCATTATGTTGAAGCGACGACAGGTCTAAAAGCCAAAATGAATTTCTTTGGTCCAATGATTGAAGGCGATGATACGATGGATTTATTGGACCGGTTCAATGACACTTCATGGACTGTAAAAAATGGCGTTGTTGAAGAATCAATGATTAAAACTAAACCAAATGATAAATATCAATTCATGAGAAATGGTTATTTCAATACAGACACTGATAGTAAAGAAGGAAATCTTATATTTAATGAGATTACCCCATTAAAGAGCTCCTATAAATAGAAAGTTGGTGGCCTATGAATTGGCTAGCTACCTTAAATGAATCGCAATTAAAAGCGGTCATCCACCCTGGTGGACCGCTTTTTGTTGTCGCAGGAGCAGGGACAGGAAAAACCAAGACATTAACATCAAGAGTCGCATATCTAATTATGAATGGTGTCAATCCAAAACATATTTTAGCTGTGACATTTACTAATAAAGCAGCTAAAGAGATGAAACAACGTGTTGTTGAAATGACTGGGCCACACGCGATGAGTGTATGGCTATATACATTTCATGCGTTCGGATTACAAATATTAAGAAGACATATTGCTGAATTACCTTATGGATATCGTCCTAATTTTACAGTTATTGATGAAGACGATGGTAAGAAAATTGTTCAAGAACAAATTAAAGCACTTAGACTCGACACAAAAAAATATTCTGTTAAGGCACTAAAAAATCTTATTTCTTTGTATAAAAGTAGAAGAATGGAAGGATTTGAAAGAACTGATGAAGAAAAAATATATCAAAAATATCAGGATTATTTAAAAGAAAATCAATTGGTTGATTTTGATGACCTCTTATTATATACTTTGGAATTGTTGGAAAACTATTCTGAAATTAGAGATCGATACCAAACATATTTTGAACATATTCTTGTTGATGAATTTCAAGATACAGATCAAATTCAATATAAAGTTCTTAAAATATTGGGTTCGCTACATAAAAATGTATTTGTTGTAGGAGATCCTGATCAAAGCATTTATGCCTTTAGAGGAGCGAATTACGAGAATTCAAAACACTTTCAAAACGATTTTGGAGCAGAGACAATTGTTTTAGAACAAAACTACCGATCGACAAATAAGATATTGCAAGCAGCTAATCAGTTGATTCAATATAACTTTGATAGACCAGCAGCAAAAAACTTAGAAAGTGACTTGGGAACTGGTGAAACACCAATCATCCATCATGCTCAAAATGATTACCGTGAGACTTTCTTTGTTGTTAATGAGATACAACGATTAAAATTAATGGGTATTTCTTATGATGAAATGGCTGTATTATATCGAAATAATGCTTTATCTAGACTCTTTGAAGATGCGATGATTAAAGCGGGAATCCCATATATTATTTATGGTGGAATATCATTTTATGAAAGAAAAGAAATAAAAGATTCATTAGCTTATATCAGAGTGGTGCTAGATCCTTCACAAGATTTTTATTTAAAACGGATTATTAATGTACCAAAAAGATCAATTGGATTAATTAGTTTACAGAAACTAGAATTAAAGGCAAAAGAACTTGGCGTCTCTATGTTTGAAGCCATAGATTACGTGCCAGTTACTCCAGCAGCAAAAAAATCCATGTTAGAATTTAAAAAGCTAATCATGGAGATGAAAATAGATTTTGATGCGATGGTTGATTTAGAACAAATTATGCCATACTTAATGAGTAAGACTGGATATGTGGATATGCTCAAAGCTGAAGGCGATGAGATTAGTGATGATAGAATTAATAACCTCAAAGAGCTTCAATCTGTGTTTACTAGAGGTGATATTTATTATGAAGGATCGTTTGTTGAAAGATTGACACAGCAATTAGATCAAATTGCTTTATATTCTGATCAGGACCAAGATGTTGATGATTTTGATCATGTGAAGCTTGCTACATTCCATCAGGTTAAAGGACTTGAATTTGCAGTTGTTTTCATGGTCATCATGGAAGAAAATATTTTCCCAAGTGATCGCTCTTTAATGAATCCTAGAGAAATGGAAGAAGAGCGTAGAGTTGCTTATGTTGGTATTACTAGAACAAAGAAGAAATTATATATGAGTTATGCTGATCAGCGAATGGTTTATGGATCAATGCGTTATAGCTATCCCTCAAGATTCATTCAAGAGTCAAGAGTGAAGGTTGATGAACCTAAAACTATTTATGAAGGAGATCAAGTTTCTCATCTTCTTAAAACAGGTGATCATATCGAGCATAATGTCTTTGGTAAAGGTGTTGTTATCAGAGTTGATGAAGATGTTGCTACAATCGCATTTGCAATGCCACACGGCATTAAAAAGATATTGGAAAGTCATCCATCAATTAGAAAAGTTAAAAAGTAATTATGTAAGGTTTCACCTAATATAGGTTGGGTGATGAGATGAATTTAAATGATGAACAAAAGAAAGTGGTTTATGCGAATGAACGCTTTCTTTTTTTGTTAGCTAGTGCAGGATCAGGAAAAACCAGAGTAATCATAGAAAGAATAAAATACTTGATTAACCAGGGAGTTAACCCAGAAAGAATCCTTGCCATAACATTTACGAGAAAAGCAGCGTTAGAGATGAAAAGGCGTGCAAATAATGAACATGTACATATCCATACATTTCATCAGTTTTGTTTCATAAAACTTAACGAAGAAGGTAACAAAGCATTTCAAATTGCCGAAGAAGAACAATTACCTTTTTCTAAAACTGAGTTACTTGCAGTAACGAAATATAAGAATAGCGTTTATAAAAAAAGTAAACCTGCGATTTATGACATCTATCAAAATTATTTGATTACTCGTGGGCTGAAAGATTTTGATGACTTATTATTGGACTATTATAACTATATCAAGAGGTATAAGAACGTTACAGAATTCGACTATATCTTTATAGATGAATTTCAAGATACGAACGATCTTCAATATGCCTTGCTTAAAAGACTGATTCATAAAAATACAAATGTTTTAGCTGTTGGAGACCCAGATCAAAGCATCTATCAATTTAGAGGAGCTAACAGTAAAATCATCTATCGGTATATTAAAGACTATCAAGCAAGATTAATGTTACTTTCTGTCAACTATCGATCTAGCAAAATAATCATAACACATGCAAATCGCCTCATAAGGCGAAATAATAGAAAGTATCATAAGGAGATGATTACAGATGATAAAACAGAAAATAAAGTATTTCACGTTGCTTTTCTTAATGAAATTGAGGAAGCATTATCTTTGTTTAAAATCATAAAGAAAGGAATATTGGAGCGTAAAGAGGTTGCTATTTTATACCGCAATCACCATAGAGCATATGAATTAAAAAAGGTACTTTTGGAAAATGATATTGTTATTAAGCGTGATGATGAACTTGGTTTTCTAGCAAGTAGTGTTCAGATGATGACTATTCATAAAGCTAAAGGATTAGAATTCGATGTCGTCATTATCATCGGACTTGAACAAGGCGTCTTACCTTCTTTCCAACAAAATAGTCAGTTGTTTTTAGATGAAGAAAGAAGACTAATGTTTGTTGCTATGACTCGAGCACGAAAGGTTCTTTATTTTTCTTCGATACAACTTGATGACAGAAACCACAGTTTTACATACTCGCAATTTATTCGCGAAAGTGGGGTGAAAACCATTAAAAGTAAGCAACTTAATGATATAATATCATTGGGTGATTTTAATGAACACTAAGCAAAGAATGATCGAATTAACAAGAATCCTTAATCAAGCCAATTATGATTATCATACCTTGGATCAACCAAAAATATCAGACCAACAATACGATCATTACCTTAAAGAGCTTGTTGCTCTTGAACAACAATACCCCGAATATAAGCAAGAAGACTCTCCAACCGAAAAGATTGGTGGAGTTGTTTTATCTGGATTTGATAAGGTGACACATCAAGTACCAATGATGTCTTTGTCCAATGTATTCAATGAAGAAGAACTATTAGCTTTTGATGAAAGAATACGTAAGGCCATTACTGATTTCAGTTATGTTACAGAATTGAAGATTGATGGGTTGGCTGTTAGCTTGACCTATGAAAAGGGTTTATTTGTTCGTGCGGCAACTAGAGGTAATGGAGTTGTTGGTGAAGATATAACCCGTAGTGTTCAAACCATCAAGAGTTTACCTTTAAAATTAAATGAACCAATTGATATTGAAGTTCGTGGAGAAATTTATATGCCACATAAGAGCTTCACAAAACTAAATGAGGTTAGATTATCTCATAATGAAGCATTATTTGCTAATCCAAGAAATGCAGCAGCAGGAACGATTAGACAATTAGATACAAAAGTTGTAGCAAAGAGAAATCTTGATTTATTTATTTACACGATTGTTGATGCTGATAAATATAGAGAAACACAAGAAGAAGCTTTAAAATATTTGAGTGATTTAGGATTTAAGGTTAATCCTAACTATCAAAATATATTTGGAATAACTACATTAATCGAACAAATTAATAATTATGATTTGCTAAGAAAAATATTACCTTATGACACAGATGGTGCTGTCATTAAAGTTAATGAATTTAATTTATATGAAAAAATAGGGTATACATCTAAATTCCCCAAATGGGCAACAGCCTTCAAGTTTAAAGCTGAACAGGTTGAGACCATACTTAAAGCAATCACTTTCCAAATAGGAAGAACAGGTGTTGTTACACCCGTTGCTGAATTAGAACCGGTTTTAATATCTGGATCAACTGTTGCTAGAGCTACGCTCCATAATGAAGATTATGTTACCAGTAAGGATATTAGAATAGGGGATACTGTACTGATTCACAAAGCAGGAGAAATTATTCCTGAGGTTATTGAGGTTGTGATGTCAAAAAGAACGAATCAGAAACTTTTTGAAATGATTAAAGAATGTCCTGTCTGTGGAGAAAATTTAATTCGAAAAGATGGAGAAGCAGATCATTATTGTAGCAATCCTAATTGTCCAGGTAAAAATATCAATAGTTTGATACATTTTTCAAGTCGTGTTGCGATGGATATAGATACTTTAGGTGAAAAGGTTGTTGAAACTTTTCATGAGTTAGGCTATCTCAATAGCATTCCAGATATCTATTTATTAATCAATTATGCTGACGAATTGAAGGAACTTCCAGGGTTTGGTACAAAAAAGGTAGAAAAACTCTTGGAGGCTATAAAGAAAAGCAAACTACAGTCTTTTGATAAACTGATCTTTGGCTTAGGGATTAAGCATGTGGGTGCGAAAGTCGCAAAAATACTGGTTAAAAACTATCCAAGTATGGATTTGTTAATGCAAGCTACAATTGAGGAGCTAAATTCAATTCCTGATATTGGTGAACAAATTGCTCAAAGTATTGTCAGCTATTTTGCTGATGGAAATATTAAGGAAATGATTGAAGAATTAAAAGATTTGGGACTTAACATGCAATATGAGAAGGGTGAACAAATAAAACACTCTTTTAATGATAAAACTTTTGTACTAACTGGAAAATTGCAAATATTTACACGTGATCAAGCATCAGATCTTATTGAAAAATTAGGTGGCAAGGTCAGTTCATCTGTCAGTGCTAAAACCGATTTTATTGTTGCTGGAGAAGATGCAGGATCAAAACTAAAGAAAGCAAATGAGTTAGGTGTCAAGATTATTGACGAGCAAGCATTTAAGGTGATGGTGGATGGATTATATTAAGGTACATGGTGCCAGAGAAAATAATTTACAAAATATAGATATCGATATTCCAAAAAATAAACTCATCGTCATGACGGGTATTTCAGGGAGCGGAAAATCTTCTTTAGCTTTTGATACGTTATATCAAGAAGGTCAAAGAAGATATATGGAAAGCTTAAGTGCCTATGCAAGACAGTTTTTAGGCAATTTTGAAAAGCCTGATGTCGACCGTATTGATGGATTGTCTCCATCTATTTCTATCGACCAAAAAACAACTTCTAATAATCCTAGATCCACAGTAGGTACTGTAACTGAAATCTATGATTACTTAAGATTGCTATATGCAAGAGTTGGTATTCCTTATTGCCCCGGTAGTGATGAACCTTTGATGAAGCAAACAATTGAAGAAATGACAAATAGAGTTTTGAATTTAAAAGATGGTAGCAGAATATTAGTGATGGCCCCCGTTGTTGAAAGACAAAAGGGAGCACATAAAAAGTTAGCTGAACAATATCTAAAAGAAGGATTCACTAGAGCCTATATTGATTCCGAGAGTGTTCTTTTAGAAGAAATGCCTGAACTTGATAAAAATAAGAATCACGACTTCTTTTTGGTCGTTGATCGCTTGATTATTAAAGATGGGTTGAGATCTAGATTATATGATGCATTAGAACTTGCTGCGAGATTAGCGGAAGGAAAAACACGAGTTTTAGTAGATGATGATGCTATTTTGCACTTTAATCAAAATTATGCATGTTCAGATTCTGATTTCACACTACCTAATTTAGAACCGAGACTATTCTCATTTAATACACCCATTGGAGCATGCCCTTATTGTAATGGGTTAGGATTAAAGCTTGAAGTGGCTGAAAACTTAGTTGTTGATCCATCGAAAAGTTTGAGTGATGGTGGATTATTACCATATAAAAATAATAATGACGATAATTTAAGTTCTTTGATGCTTGAACAGATGTGTAAGTATTATAAGATTGATATGGGTATTCCCATTCATGAGCTAGAAGAAGAACAAATGAAATTGGTTTTATTTGGATCTCCAGATAAAATCCACTATAGATTAAAATCTTCATCTGGTCGCATCCATGAAAACGTTGATTACTATGAAGGTTTGATTAATAATTTAACCAGAAGATACAGAGAAACGACAAGTGATTGGGTTCGTACATGGATTGAAAATTTCATGACCGAATCCGTATGTCCTGTTTGTCATGGTGCACGTTTGAACGAAGCAGCATTATCAGTTCGTTTTGGTGGAAGCAATTTAGATCGACTTACTCGATTATCAATTGATGATACGATTCTATTTTTATCAAATGTGACCTTAAATAAAGAACAACAACAGATTGCGAAGCTAGCACTTCAAGAAATTATCTCAAGATTGACATTCTTACAGGATGTTGGACTTGGATACTTAACGTTGGCTAGACAAGCGGGTACTTTATCTGGTGGTGAAGCCCAAAGAATTAGATTAGCAACCCAAATTGGGTCTAAACTTACAGGCGTACTTTACGTTTTAGATGAGCCTTCAATAGGGCTGCATCAAAAAGATAATGCAAAACTGATTGAAACGCTTAAGAAAATGAGAGACTTAGGAAACACTCTAGTTGTCGTTGAGCATGATCATGAGACGATGCTTGCAAGTGACTATTTAATTGATATTGGACCACTGGCTGGTAAAGACGGTGG
Source organism: uncultured Mariniplasma sp. (assembly GCA_964625435.1). Lineage (GTDB taxonomy): Bacteria > Bacillota_I > Bacilli_A > Acholeplasmatales > Acholeplasmataceae > Peloplasma. Next base: position 9,653 of record CAZVDQ010000018.1, on the reverse strand, counting down.
AAGAGTGGTTGCCGCTGGAACACCACAAGAAGTGATGGACAATCCAGATAGTATTACTGGACGTTATTTAAAGGGTATTGAAAAGGTTGAAGTTCCTAAGACGAGAAGAGAAGGAACTGGTCAAGATATCCTCGTTATGGGAGCGAGAGAACATAATTTAAAAGATATAAGTGTTGCTTTTCCGTTAGGTAAATTGACGGTTGTTACTGGTGTATCAGGATCTGGTAAATCAACTTTAGTAAATGATATTTTGATGAAAGGTCTTCAACAAAAGTATTATAAGACAAAAGATCATCCAGGATTGCATACGGCAATCAATGATCATCAATTAATTGATAGAGTGATTGACATTTCACAATCGCCAATTGGACGTACACCTAGAAGTAATCCAGCGACCTATACAGGAGTCTTTGATGACATAAGAGCTCTTTACTCACAAACCAATGAAGCAAAAGCTAGAGGATATAAGAAAGGGCGATTCTCTTTTAACGTCCGTGGTGGACGCTGTGAGGCGTGCGGAGGCGATGGGGTAAAGAAGATTTCAATGCACTTCTTGCCGGACGTTTACGTGCCTTGTGAGGTGTGTGGTGGACAAAGATACAATCACGAAACCCTACAAATCAAATATAGAGGTAAACATATCGCGGATGTGCTAAATATGACGATTGATGAGGCTTTATCATTTTTCGAGAATCATCCAAAAATACATCAAAAATTAAAAACAATTCATGATGTTGGACTAAATTACATCACGTTAGGACAATCAGCAACAACATTATCAGGCGGTGAAGCACAACGTGTTAAGCTTGCCAGTGAATTATATAGAAGAATAACCAATTCATCAATCTACATACTAGATGAACCAACAACGGGACTACATACAGATGATGTTAAAAGATTGCTCAAGGTCCTACATCAAATTGTCGATGAAGGAGCAACGATGGTTATTATTGAACATAATATGGATATCATCAAGAATGCTGATTATATTATCGATTTAGGACCTGATGGTGGAGATGCTGGAGGACAAGTTGTTGCATTAGGAACTCCTGAACAGATTGCCCAAGTGAAGGAAAGCTATACAGGGCAATATTTAAGAAAAGTTCTAGAATAACAAAAATTTAACTAATTTTGTTATAATAAAAAGGTTGGGGGCATGAACATGAATTCTAATAATGATAATAATAAAAATAATAAAGATCCGAAGAAACCAACTGAAGAAGAATTACTAGCTTTGCTAAAGGAACTCAAGGACAAAAACAAGAATAAAAAAATTCCTTTAAGTTTAGGTTTTCTCCTACATAGGAATTATGTAATTCATCTTGCGTTATCACTTCTAGTTAACTTAGTCATTTCAAGTGTTATTATTGGTCTGGCTGCTGGTATTCATCAACCATTGATGCGAATTAATTTTTTTGGATTTGCACTAGGTATTATTTTATTGACTTTAATTGAAAATTTCGTAAAAATATTGTTATTTAAGTATTTCCTTAGAATCATGATCTTAAGCATAGGCATCCTATCTGTATTCGTACAAATTATTATTCTTTATGTCATTGATTTATTTTTAACTCAAGGATTTGAATTTGTAGGTATTGAACAATTGTTTGTCTTTGCTTTTGCATTTTCGATTTTAAGAGTGATTTTATCAAACTATATCAGAAAATGGTTATATAAGGAACACCTTACTATATTTGGAGGTAAGCATTAATGAAACTGAAGATTAAAAACGTGATTCAAGATATGGATTTAGATCTTTTGACAAGTTCTAAATCACTTCAAAGAGAAGTTAAATCAGAAATGCTATCCAGACCAGGTGTTGAGCTTGCTGGATTCTTAGATTTCTTTGATAATGATCGAATCATTTTGATTGGTTCAAAGGAATTGCATTTTATGAATTTGTTAAAACCAAAAGTTAAAAAGGATCGAATTGAAAAGATTTTTGAAAAACTTCCACCAGGTGTGATTTTCTCCATCAATGTTGAAGTTGAAGATTTTATGATAGAACTTGGTAATAAATACAATGTTGCTATTATGAAAAGTAAAATTAGAACAACTCCGTTAAGTGGTCAACTTTATGCATATCTACATTCAAAGCTCGCACCAAGAGTGAGTGTTCATGGTGTATTATTAGATATTCACGGTATGGGAACAATGATTACTGGTAAAAGCGGAATTGGGAAAAGCGAAACCGCACTTGAATTGATTAAAAGAGGGCATTTACTTATTAGTGATGACCGGGTTGATATCTTTGAAGTTGCTCCGGGCGTTTTGATGGGTAGTGCACCTAAAATACTAGAGAAATTTATTGAAGTTCGTGGTATTGGTATTGTGGATGTCGTTTCAATGTTTGGTGCTGGTGCCTATCGTGAAAGCAAGAAGATTCGATTAGTCGTTGAACTTGAGCATTGGAAAAAAGGAAAACATTATGATCGTTTGGGCATTGAAACTGAAACGATTAAATATTTTGATACTGAAATCGCTAAAATTACGATTCCGGTATTACCAGGAAGAAATGTTGCAACATTAGTTGAAAGCGCTGCAATGAATCAAAAATTAAAATTTTTAGGTTATGATGCTGCACTTGAATTAACCAAAGCGGTAGCCATTAAGGCTAGAGGTGTCAGAAAGGACGAAGAAGAGGATGATTGATTACATAAAGAAAAATAGAAAAGCTTTTTACACCTATGGTGGAATGTTACTCATTTTTAGTGCATTACTTATGATTGCAGTTTTAACACAGGACGGAACACCTTATAACAAGGTTGCTATCGATTTTGGAACAATAACATTCAGAGGAGAAGATTACCCAATTCAAGTCGCATGGTATGCTATCTTTATTTTATCTGGTTTAACAATGGGTGCGTACTTAGCATATCTTGAATTTAAAAAAGTTGGATGGAATCCCGATTTACTTTTTGATGCTTTATTATGGGGAGTACCTCTATCTATTATTGGATCAAGAGCTTATTATGTAATTTTCGATCCAAGTCCAAGTTATAACAATTTCATGGATGTTATTAATATCAACAATGGAGGACTTTCTATTCATGGTGCAGTCATTACTGCTTTAATCTTCATTTTAATTTATACAAAAAGGAAGAAATTGAATTTCTGGTTACTTGCAGATATGATAGCAATTGGATTTCTTGTCGGACAAATTGTTGGACGTTGGGGAAATTTTATGAACGCTGAAGCGTATGGTCCAGTTATTGAGAGCCAATTCATCTTAAATATCCTACCCAACTTTATAAAAGATCAAATGTATATTGCTGGTGCATATCATCACCCTACATTCCTTTATGAGGGTATATGGAACTTTATTGGACTTATCATTTTATTAGTTTTGAGAAGAAAAAGAATTCTTAAGGTTGGAGACTTATTTGCTTTATACTTAATATGGTATGGATTTGGCCGTGGAGCATTTATTGAACCTTTAAGAACTGGTGGAGATCCAACAGATGCATTAAGAATGTTTGGGTTGCCAGCCAACATCATCCTATCACTTGGATTATTCATGTTAGGTGGAATTGGAATTATGGTTGCTAAAAAATATTATTATAAAGAGCAGCCCTATTATGTTGATATGTTTGTTGAAAATCAGATTGGAGAAGTTCAAGATGAAAACAATCCTGTTTGATTTAGATGGAACATTAATCCAAACGACAAAAATTATTTTAGATACTTTTATATTAACCTTTGAGAAGTTTTTCCCCTCAATTGAAATATCTGAAACTGAACTAACAAACATGTTAGGACATACGTTATTTACAACCTTTGGGAATTATACCGATTCTAAGGAATTAGTTGATGAAATAATTGAATACTATCGCGCGATGTCAAATATGAAAATTGAAGAAGGACTAAAATCTTATCCTAAAGCAGAAGAAACGATGATATATCTTAAGAAAAAAGGATGTACCATTGGTGTTGTCACTTCAAAAATGAGACATGTCGCGAGTTATCATCTAAAATTGACGGGATTATTACCTTATGTTGATGGACTGGTTGGATACGAAGACACAAAAGAACACAAACCTAATCCAGAGCCTATTTTAAAAGCATTAGAAGTTTTTAATGCAGACAAAGAAACCACAATCTATGTGGGTGATCATGAAAATGACATCATAGCAGCAAAAAAAGCTGGTATATCAGCGTGTGCAGTGACTTATAGTCACCGCTTAAAAGAAATGCTTCTCGTACGGCCTGAATTTGTTATTGATGAATTGATAAATTTAAAAGATTTAGTTTAAGGAGAAAAAAATGTTATATGATATATTAATTATTGGAACAGGTCCTGCAGGAATTACTGCTGGCATTTATGCAAAAAGAGCAAATTTAAAAGTTGCTATGTTTGAAAAGGATACTCCAGGTGGCCAACTTTCTAAATACAATGAAATTGAAAACTATACTGGTGCCAAAAAAGTTGCAGGTTATGAACTAGCAACAATGATGATTGATCATGCTTATGATTTAGGTGTTGAAGTCATTTATGATGAAGTTACTAAAGTTGAAAATGATGAAAAAATTAAAAGAGTCATTACACCAAATGCTGTCTATGAAACAAAAGCAGTGATTGTTGCAACTGGCAATATTCCTAGAAGATTAGGTGTTGAAAATGAAGATGCATTAGCGATGAATGGAATCAGTTGGTGTGCAATATGTGATGGACCTTTATATAGAGATAGAAAGGTTGTTGTTATTGGTGGAGGAAATTCTGCCGTTGAAGAAGCAACTTATCTTTCAACACTCGCTACACATGTTACTGTTGTCCAAAATTTGGAAGATTTGACAGCTGACGAAAAAGCTCAAGAAATTATTAGAAAACAAAAGAATATTGACTTTAGATATAATTCAGTTGTTAAAAAGTTTTTAATGGATGATAAAGGATTAACTGGTGTCATCATAAAAAATACTAAAAATGAAGAAGAAACAATCATGTGTGATGGTGTCTTCGAATATGTTGGGTTGATACCTGTAACAGATATGGTTAAAGAACTTGGTATTATTAATAAATATGGGTATATTGAAACCAATGAAAAAATGGAAACAAAAGTACCTGGAATTTATGCAGCCGGTGATGTTATTGTTAAACAAATTCGTCAAGTTGTTACTGCGACTGCAGATGGTGCAATTGCTGTGCAAAACTGTTTAAGATACTTAGAAGCCTGGGAATAAAATGTCATTTGCAAGAACTGTAAAAGAGGAACTCGTTACCGTTCCGGTTGAGCTTGAAGAACAACTTGCTGAGTTTTCAGCATTCTTAAATCTCAACACTGAATTTCATATTGAAAGTAAGCATAAAATGCTTGATTTCAAAACGAATAGCCCAACGGTCGCAAGACGGTTTTTACAGCTTGTAAGAACACTTTATCAAGCAGAAACATCCTTGTTAACACAAAAACAGGTTAAATTAAAGCAGAGACAAACCGTTATTATTAGAATCAATACGAAAGTTGAAGATATTATTAACGAGCATGGTCTATTTGATAATCCACTTGATAATCAAGAATTGACAACACAATCTCCAGAAGCGAAGCGCGCTTATTTAAGAGCAGCTTTCCTTTCATGCGGATCAGTGAATCATCCCAAGACTGCTGAATATCATTTAGAGCTTTATGCAAAGAGTTCTGAACAAATTATTTTCATTCAACAGTTGATGAATAGCTTTGATTTGAATGCGAGAATTACGAAAAGAAGAAAAGGGTTTATTGCGTATCTTAAGAATGCTGAACATATCAGTGATTTTTTACAGGTTGTTGGTGCTCAAAATTCAGTTTTCAAGTTTGAAGATATTCGCATTAAACGTGATTTCAACAATTCAATCAATCGTGTCATGAATTGTGAAATCGCTAATGAAAAAAAGATATTTATTGCTGCTAATGAACAATTAAAAGATATTGAAACCATTGAAACAGTTATTCCTGAACATCATATTGATGAAAAGATGATGATGGTTATGAAATTAAGAAAAGATAATCCCGAATCTAGTTTGCTTGATTTAACAGTATTTTATGAGCAAGCTTATGGAGATACGATTAGTAAATCGGGATTAAATCATAGATTTATGAAAATCAGACAGCTTGCAGAGCAGATAAAGGAAGGTAGAGTTAAATGATCTTAGGAATCGGTATTGATTTAGTTGAGCTGAATCGCATTAAAGAAATTATGACGGAACGATTTATTGATCGAATTTTATCTCACGATGAGAAGATTGCTTTTAATAATATTGCTGCTGACAATATGAAATTATCTTACCTTGGTAGTCGTTTTGCTGCTAAAGAAGCAATATTTAAAGCAATTAGTAAGGGACCAGGAAAAACAAATTATGTTGAGTTCTCGATTTTAAATCATGAGAATGGCAGTCCTTACGTAAAAACAGACTTTTTTAAAAACAAGGAAATCATACATATAAGCATCACACATACAGATGAGCATGCCATAGCTTATGTGATGATTGAAAAGCTTTAACAAAATTACACGATGATGTTGTAATAAAACGGGGTTTTCGGTATAATTCTTTATGATAAGGAAGTGACAGTATGGCAAAAGCCCAAACAAACACGAATAATTCAAAAAACAAAAATAAAAAAAACAGTAACATTTCTCAGAAAAACGCTGTTAGCAAAAAGAGCACTGTGAAAACTAATCCAAAAAGAGAACCAACCAAAAATGAAATGATGTTTTATCGCATTGGCATGTTAGTCATAACAACTACACTCATCGTCATAGCTATTGTTTTGGTGATTCAATACTCAAAAAAAGATCCTGTTGCTGTTCCATATGAAGATAATATACAGATTACGACAAATGATTTGAAATATATCACTCAAGAAGATGAATATGGGGTTTATGGAAATTTTAGTTATTTTGATGGTCAAGATGAATATGTAGACCTAAGAGCTGTATTAAATTCAAATGATTTGGTTTATGTATATTTTTATAGAAGTAGCGATGTCAACGAAGATATTGGAGCAGTCATTGAATCGTTATCTAATATCGATAGCATGGCATTCCTATTCTTTGATTTAGATGGTTATTCAAATACAGCAGTATTTACTACTGCAGAACTTAATCATTTAAATCTTGATTCAACAAAAGATAATATGTTTTTAATCTTTGATATCAATGCACAAACATTCCAATTAGAAACAAGAGTTAGTGATATTTTGATTGAACTTAATAAATTATAATTGATAATAAATATGAAAGGGCAATGCCCTTTTGTGCTATATGAAGGAGGCCCCATGAACGAACAAATTATTTTAGAAATTAAAAAAGCTTTATCAGTTGGTGAGAAACAGATTGTAACTGTTTTGAATCTTTTGGATGAAGGAAACACAATTCCATTTATCGCGAGATACCGTAAGGAAGCTACAGGTGGACTCGATGAAGAGCAAATCAACGAGATTTTTAAGCAATGGGAATATGCAAATAATCTTTTAGATCGAAAAGAAACTGTCATTCGCTTAATTGATGAAAAGGGAATGCTAACAGATGATTTGAAGGCTGAAATATTGAGTGCTAAGAAGCTAGTTGAAGTTGAAGATTTGTATCGTCCGTTTAAAGAAAAGAAAAAAACTAAAGCTACTGAAGCAGTTGCTAAAGGACTTGAGCCTTTTGCTATGTGGATTTTGATGTTTCCTTATGAAGATGTCAAAGAAGAGGCTAGAAAGTATATTACTGATCAAGTTTTATCAGAAGATGAAGCGATTGAAGGCGCGAAATACATCATTGCTGAAGTGATTTCTGATAATGCAGAATACAGAAAGTCATTAAGACAAGAAATGGTCAATCATGGTGTCGTTATTACGAGTGTTAAAAAGAATGCTGTTGATGAACGCAAAACATATGAAATGTATTATGAATATTCCGAAGCAGTAAGTAAAATTAGACCTCATCGTATTTTAGCGATCAATAGAGCTGAAAAAGAAAAGGTAATCACAGTTAAAATTGAATTGGATAAGGAAAGAATGATATCTTACCTTGAAAGAAAATTCATCAAAAGAGAAAATTCAACAGTTGTACCCTATTTAAAAGAGGCAATTGAGGATTCTATAAAGAGACTCATTTATCCAAGTTTGGAAAGAGAAGTAAGATCAGAATTGAATGAAAAAGCAGAAGAACAAGCAATTGAAATTTTTTCTGTCAACCTTCAGAAATTATTACTTCAACCGCCACTTAAAGGTAAGGTTATCTTAGGAATTGACCCTGCATTTAGAACAGGGTGCAAGTTAAGTGTGGTTAATGAACAAGGCACAGTATTGGAAAAAGGTGTTATCTACCCCCATGAAAAGACAATGGGTGGAAGTATTAGTGAACGTCAAATCCAAGAATCTCGAAGAGATTTATTATTATTGATTAAAAAACATAAAATTGAATTGATTGCAATAGGTAACGGTACTGCAAGTAGAGAAACAGAAAGTTTTGTAGCAACACTATTAAAAACGACAGGTCTTAAGGTTCAATATGTTATTGTTAATGAAGCAGGAGCGTCAGTGTATTCTGCAAGTGAACTTGCAAGAGAAGAATTTCCTGATTTTTCAGTTGAAGAACGCTCAGCAGCATCAATTGCTAGAAGACTTCAAGATCCCCTATCAGAACTTGTAAAAATTGATCCTAAAAGTATTGGGGTTGGTCAATACCAACACGATATAACACCTAAGAAACTTAATGAATCATTAAACTTCGTTGTTACAGCAGCTGTTAACCAAGTTGGAGTTAATATAAATACAGCAAGTAAAGCATTATTGATGTATGTTTCTGGTTTGAATAAATCTAGTGCGCAAAACATTGTTAAGTATCGTGATAAACTAGGTAAATTTAGAAGTAGAAAAGATATCATGGGAGTTCCCAAATTGGGAGCTAAAACTTTTGAACAAGCTGCTGGTTTCTTAAGAATACCAGAAGGTGATGAAGCTCTTGATATGACTGCGGTACACCCAGAGTCTTATAAAGTTGCAAAAACGATTATGAAGAAATATAATATTACTGGACAAATGTTTGGTAAAGAGATTGTTAAAGATGCAGTTGAAAGTATTGATCGTAGACAATTAAGAGAAGAACTTAAGATTGATAAGTATACGTTAGATGATATCTTAGATGCGTTCATCGCACCATTAAGAGATCCAAGAGATCAATTTGCTCAACCTATCTTGAGAAGCGATATCTTAAAACTTGATGATCTATCTGTGGGTATGGAACTCGAAGGTACCGTAAGAAATGTTGTTGACTTTGGTGCATTTATTGATGTTGGACTCAAAGAAGATGGTTTGCTTCACATCTCGAAAATATCAAAACAATACATAAAGCATCCGAAAGATGTCTTAAATGTAGGTGATATTGTTAAGGTTTATGTTTTAAATATTGACTTGAATAGAGGCAAGGTTGGATTAACGATGTTAAAAGATTAATATAGGTTGACAATCTTATAAAAATACGCTATTCTATATGAGCGCGAAAGCGTAAATGATGAAGGTTGGAGTAGTACTCAAGCTGGCTGAAGAGGCGCCCCTGCTAAGGGTGTAGGTCAGGAGACTGGCGCGAGGGTTCAAATCCCTCCTGCTCCGCCATCAATGGCCCGTTGGAGAAACGGTTAACTCACATGCCTTTCACGCATGCACTCATGGGTTCGAATCCCATACGGGTCACCA
>CAZVDQ010000017.1:0-27888 GCA_964625435.1 uncultured Mariniplasma sp. | reverse complement strand
CCGATCTAGTATAGGGAGGAAAAAATCATGATTCAACAAGAAAGTAGATTAGTTGTTGCTGATAACAGTGGCGCTAAAGAAGTCCTTGTGATTAAGGTTTTAGGCGGAACACGTCGTCGCTATGCTAATATCGGTGATGTTGTGGTAGTTACTGTAAAAAAAGCTGCACCTGCAGGTATGGTTAAAAAAGGTGAAGTATTAAGAGCAGTTATTGTCCGCACAGTTTCAGGCCTTCGTCGCGCTGACGGATCTTACATTAAGTTTGATGAAAACGCAGCAGTTATTATTAAAGATGATATGACCCCACGTGGTACCCGTATTTTCGGACCAGTGGCCAGAGAGCTTAGAGACAAGAACTTTATGAAGATTGTATCTCTTGCTCCTGAAGTTCTGTAAGGAGGGCACGTGTATGTATATTAAAGCTGGAGACACAGTTGCACTTATTGCCGGACACGACCAATTTGTAACTGATAAAAAAGGGAAGAGAACTCGCAAGACCGGCCGCGTCTTAAAAGTATATCCAAAAACTGATCGTGTATTAGTTGAGGGAATTAACATGATTAAAAAACATGAAGCCCCAAAGAACCAAAAAGATAAAGGCGGTATTATTGACAAAGAAGCACCAATCCATGTATCAAATATTGCAATCGTTGATCCTAAAACAGGACAACCAACTAGAGTAGGATTTCATGAAGTCAACGGCAAAAAGGTGCGGTATGCTAAAAAATCTGGCGAAAGCCTTGACAAATAAGGAGTGAGACAATGAGCGCAATTAAAGATAGATACGAAAATGTTGTCAAACCCGAACTGATTAAGGCATTCAATTACACATCAGTGATGCAGGTGCCGAAAATCGATAAAATTGTAGTGAATATGGGTGTCGGTGATGCAGTTTTCAATCCTAAAGTCTTAGACGATGCGGTTGAAGAATTAAAAGTAATCACAGGACAAAAACCCCTAATCACTAAAGCTAAGAATTCAATATCTAACTTCAAATTAAGAGAAGGCATGCCTATTGGCGCTAAAGTCACTCTTAGAGGAGAAAGAATGTATTATTTCTTAGACAAATTAATTTCTATTGCTTTACCACGTGTTCGTGACTTTAGAGGTATTTCTTCAAATGCTTTTGATGGTCGCGGTAACTATACAGTTGGTATTAGAGAACAGATTATATTCCCAGAAGTTAGTTTGGATAAAGTAAAAAAGGTTCGTGGTATGGACATTGTAATAGTAACAACGGCAAAAACTGACCAAGAAGGACGAGCATTACTCAGTCAACTTGGCATGCCATTTAAGAAGTAAGGAGGCGTAATATGGCTAAAAAATCAAAGATTGTTAAAGAAATGAAACGTCGTGTGATTGTTGAACGCTATCGTGATATCGTTGCAGAACTCAAGGAAAAAGGTGACTATCAAGCACTTCAAAAACTTCCAAGAAACGCTTCAGCAACACGTCTTAGAAATCGCGATGCAATAGATGGTCGCCCACGCGGTTATATGCGCAAGTTTGGCTTGTCACGTCTTAATTTTCGTGAATTGGCACACAAGGGAGAAATTCCTGGTGTTACAAAAGCAAGCTGGTAATTAGGAGGAAGAACAATGGTTATGACTGATCCAATCGCGGATATGCTTACGCGTATTCGTAACGCAAATAAGATGCGTCATGTAAAAGTAGAAATGCCAGCTTCTAGACTTAAGGGTGATATTTTATTAGTTCTTAAGAAAGAAGGGTTCATTGTTGATTTTACAACTGTAAAAGACAGTGTCCAAGGCAAAATTGTTGTGACCTTAAAATACACGTCAACAAAAGAACGTGTAATTAAAGGTTTAAAGCGGATATCGAAACCAGGACTTCGTGTTTATGTATCAGTAGAAGATTTACCTAAAGTATTAAATGGTTTGGGCATTGCCTTAATCTCTACATCTAAGGGTATTATGACTGATCGTGAAGCACGTTTAGCTCAAGTTGGCGGCGAAGTGCTCGCCTACGTATGGTAATAAGGAGGAAATTATGTCACGTATAGGAAATAAAGTGATTCAAGTTCCTGCTGGTGTTACCGTCACGGTAAGCCCAGAAAACTACGCTGTAGTTAAGGGCCCAAAAGGTCAACTTGAATTCCAATTCAATGAACGTTTAGGCATCAAAGTAGACGGAGCTACAATCACTGTAACTCGTCCAAATGATGAAATATTTTCAAGAAAAATCCATGGTACAACACGTGCTTTATTAAATAATATGGTAATGGGTGTATCAGTAGGGTTTAAAAAGCAATTAGAAATTCGCGGTGTTGGTTATAGAGCAGCGCTCTCAGGCAATGTCGTCAATTTAAGTATGGGGTATTCACACCCAGTTGATCTAGAAATTCCAGCAGGAATTACTGTCACCATTCCAAAAAACACAGATGTTATCATCGAAGGAGCCGACAAACAAGCAGTTGGCGAATTTGCTGCTAAAATCAGAAGTGTTAGAAAACCAGAACCTTATCTAGGAAAAGGTATTCGTTATGTTGATGAGTATGTTCCACGTAAAGCTGGAAAGACTGCTAAGTAGGAAAGGACATCACTATGATTAAAAAAATATCTAAGAATGTCACTAGACAAAAACGTCATCTTCGTATTCGTAAAATAATTGAAGGGACAGTGGAACGTCCAAGAATGAACGTCTTCCGTTCCAATAATGCACTTTACGTACAAATGATTGATGATGTTAATCAAACGACACTTATCAGTGCACGTAGTCAAGAAACAGGCCTTAAGGGTTCAAACGTTGAATCCGCTAAGGCAGTTGGAAAATTAATTGCCGAAAAAGCACTTGCTCAGGGCGTTACAGAAGTTGTATTTGATCGTGGAGGATATTTATATCACGGACGTATCAAAGCACTTGCTGAAGCAGCTCGAAAAGCAGGGCTTAAATTCTAAGGAGGAAAACGAACATGGCTAGAGATAGATATAGACAAGAAGAACAAGATAATCAATTCGAAGAACGTGTAGTTTCCATTAACAGAGTAACTAAAGTTGTTAAAGGTGGACGTCGTTTCCGTTTTGCTGCCTTAGTTGTTATTGGCAATAAACAAGGTGAAGTCGGTTTTGGTACTGGCAAAGCATCAGAAGTTCCTGATGCAATCAAGAAAGCTATTGAAGATGCTAAAGTCAATATGATTAAAGTACCAATCGTTGGAGCAACAATACCTCATGCAGCCACAGGTAACTATGGCGCAGGTAAAGTCTTCATGAAACCAGCTTCTGAAGGAACTGGAATTATCGCTGGTGGAGCAGTTCGTGCTGTTTTCGAATTAGCTGGTATCAACGATATTCTATCAAAATCTATTGGTTCAAGCACACCAATTAATATGGTGCGCGCAACCTTTGAAGCCTTGAAAGAATTAAGAACAGCTGAACAAGTTGCTGCACTTCGCGGTGTAGATGTAGCGGAGTTGGTATAATGAAACTACAAATAACACTCGTAAGATCTTTGATTGGTCACAAGCCAAATCAAGTAAAAACAGCACATGCACTAGGATTAAAAAAGATTAACCAGGTTGTTGAAAAAGAGTCTAATGAAGCCATCCTTGGTATGATTAATACCATCAAACACCTGATTAAAATACAAGAAGTTGAGTAGGAGGAAAAACCAATGTTAAACGAATTAAAACCCGTTGAAGGTGCTCGCAAAAATCGTAAACGTTTAGGCAGAGGAGCTGGTAGTGGTACCGGTAAAACTGCTGGAAAAGGTGACAAAGGCCAACTCGCTCGCTCAGGTGGCGGTCCTCGTCCAGGATTTGAAGGGGGACAACTCCCATTTTTCCAAAGTATTCCTAAAAGAGGATTTAAAAACGTTAACCGTAAAGAATACGCAATCGTTAATTTAGTTGATCTCAATCAATTTAATGATGGCGAAGTTGTCACACCAGAAGTATTAGTAGCTAGAAATATTCTCAAGAAACTTAAATCAGGCGTTAAAGTACTGGCAAATGGATCATTAGAGAAAAAGCTAACAGTTAAAGCACACATTTTCTCAAAAACTGCTGAGGCAGCAATTATCAAAGCCGGTGGAACTGTAGAGGTGATTTAAAGTGTGGTTACGCATAAAGAGAGTTTTAAGTAATAAGGCAGTTATGACAAAGATAGCATTTACTTTGCTAATCTTGGTAGTTGTTAGAATCGCGGCTCATATTACCGTTCCACTTTTTAACACAGATGCAATTGTCCAATTTATGCAAACAAGCGGAAGCTTTGTTGCAATCTTGAACAATTTTAGTGGTCAAGCGCTTCAACGTTTCTCAATTATGGCTTTAGGGATTACTCCTTATATTACTGCATCCATTGCAGTTCAGCTATTACAAATGGTTATTCCTACACTTAAAGAGTGGAATGAACAAGGGGAAACGGGCAAATTTAAAACAAATCAATTAACACGTTATCTAGCTATTGCTCTTGCATTTATACAAGGCTTAGCATTAATTCTTGGTATCAGTGTTAATGGTAGTGTTTTGATTCCAAGTTTGGAAGCAGCAGATGTTGCAACATATCGTTATTTCTTCTACATTTATATGGCACTGGTTATTACCGGTGGTTCTGCACTTGCTATTTGGTTAGCTGATCTCATCACCAAAAAAGGTGTAGGGAACGGAACATCCATGCTAATTGTTGCAGGGATTGTAACCAGCTTACCGACAATGATGACAACTTTGTGGTCGAAATATATCACAAATGGCACAGGTGGTTGGGATATTGTATATTTTCTTATCATCTTAGCTTTATATTTTGGTATTTTATTTGGGGTCGTCTACATGCAAATTGCGGTACGAAAGATTCCTATTCAATATGCCAATCGTCAAGGAAAATCGGATTCAAACATCCCTATGAAACTTAATAGTGGTGGGGTTATTCCAGTAATCTTTGCACAAACAATTCTTAGTATTCCACTATCAATTGTTGGGTTTGCTGCAAGTTCAAATACATCAACAGGCTTAGCTGCTTGGTTGAACAGTATCTTTAGTTACCAGCAACCCATTGGATTTATCCTATATGTTCTCTTAATTGTTGTCTTTTCATTCTTTTATTCATTCCTTACAATTAACCCGGAAAAGATATCGCACAACTTGTCAAAATCAAACGCATATGTCCCAGGTATTCGACCAGGGCAAGACACCCAAGATTATATTGCCAAGCTTTTATTTAAGATTACAGTTATAGGAACTTTGTATTTAGTAGTATTAGCAGTTATACCAATTTTCACATCAATTATCTTTGGGTTTACCGGTACAGAAGCATCTGCGATTAGACTCGGTGGTACCAGTTTGCTGATTATTGTTGGGGTTGCTATCCAAACAACTCAACAAGTTGAAACGGACGCAAGTCAAACGGAATATAGCGGAATCTTTAAGTAATTGGAGGATAATTAAATGCGTATAATCATTATGGGCCCTCCTGGAGCAGGCAAGGGAACAGAAGCAGATACATTAACCAGATATTATCAAATTCCACACATTTCAACTGGCGATATCTTTAGAGAACTATATAAAGATAGAACGATTGTTGGAAAAATTGCAAAAGAATATGTTAGTAAGGGCGAACTTGTACCTGATGATATTACAAATGAAATTGTTCGTCACAGATTAACTCATTCAGACGTCAAAAAAGGATTCCTATTTGATGGATATCCAAGAAATATAGCACAAGCAAAAGCTCTGGATGAATTTTTAGCAAAAAAGGGGTGCAAATTAGATGCAGTGATTAATATGACTGCACCTGAAGAACAAATTATAGAGCGCATCAGCGGACGCAGAGTATGTGAATCATGCGGTGCTGTCTATCACATTCACAGCAAACAACCAAAAGTTGAAGGCATATGTGATTTAGATGGTAGCAAATTGATTCAAAGAAATGATGATCTCCCAAAAACTGTTCATAGACGTTTAAGTATCTATAATAAACAAACAGCCCCTGTAATTGGGTATTATGAAGAAAAAGGAGCTATTATCTATATTGATGGAACAAAATCCATCGAGGATGTAGAAGCTCAAGTAATGAAAGCATTAGGTGAGACTAAGTGATTCAAATTAAATCACAGCGCGAAATTGAGCTGATGCGAAAAGCCGGACACATCTTAGAAATGACTAGACAAATGCTCGCAGAGCATGTTAAACCCGGAATATCTACGCATCAACTCGACCAACTCGCCGAAAACTTTATTGTTCATCTTGGAGCCACCCCCTCTTTTAAGGGTTATCATGGCTTTCCGGGATCCATCTGTACTTCAGTCAATGAAGTTGTTGTTCACGGTATTCCTTCAGTGAAGAAAATTCTTCATGAAGGAGACATTATTACATTAGATTTTGGTGTCAATTATAAAGGGTATCATGCTGATTCTGCAACAACTTATCCAGTAGGACAAATCAAACCCGAGATTAAAAAATTATTAGATGTGACTGAAAAGGCACTCTATGTCGGACTTGAAAAAGCTAAACCTGGAAATCATGTTTCAGATATCTCACACGCAATTGAATCATTTGTTAAACCACACGGATATGGCATTGTTGAGGAATTTACTGGTCATGGCATCGGTAGAGAACTTCATGAAGAACCTTATGTTCCAAACTTTGGAAAAGCCAATCTTGGACCCATATTAAAACCTGGTATGACATTTTGCGTAGAACCCATGATTAATCTTGGGACTAAACGCATCAAGGTACTAACAGATAATTGGACAACAGTAACAACTGATCACAAACCAAGTGCACATTTTGAACACATGATTGTGATTACGGAAACTGGATATGAAATTTTAACAAAAGAAAAGAAGGAGTGAATCTATGGCTAGAGAAGATTTAATCGAAGTAGAAGCTAAAGTAATCGAAGTATTACCCAATACAAAGTTCAAAGTTGAACTAATCCAAAACGGCCATATTGTATTGGCTCATGTTTCTGGTAAAATCCGTATGCATAACATACGCATTTTACCTGGTGATAAAGTTACAGTAGAGTTGTCACCATACGATCTAACACGCGGTAGAATTACATACCGCCGTAAATAAGGAGGAACGCACATGAAGGTAAAAGCGTCAGTTAAAAAAAGAAGCGAAGATGACATCATTGTAAAAAGAAAAGGTAAAATTTACGTAATTAATAAAAAAATCAAAAGACATAATCAGAGACAAGGTTAAATAGGAGGAACTATGGCAAGAATAGCAGGCGTTGACATTCCACGCGACAAACGCGTCGTGGTTTCGTTGACTTATGTATACGGCATTGGTTTACCAACTGCCCAACAAATTTTAAAGGATGCAAACGTGAGTGAAAGTACACGCGTTAAGGCATTAACTGAAGACGAATTGAACCGTATTCGTACAGAAATTTTAAAGTATATTACCGAAGGTGATTTACGCCGTGAAGTAACTTTAAATATCAAACGTTTAATGGAAATTGGTTCATATCGCGGAATCCGTCATCGTAAAGGATTACCTGTTCGTGGTCAAAACACAAGAAACAATGCACGCACGAGAAAAGGTAAAACCAGAGCGATTACCGGCAAGAAGAAGTAAGGGAGGAATAAATCATGGCTCGTAAAAAAACAACGAAGCGTAAAGCTAGAAAGAATATTCCCCTTGGTGTTGCACACATTCATACAACCTTTAACAATACGATTGTTACAATCACAGATGTTGATGGTAATGCAATTGCTTGGAGCAGTGCTGGTGCACTTGGTTTCAAGGGTAGCAGAAAATCTACACCTTATGCTGCACAAATGTCAGCTGAAGCTGTTGCTAAAACAGCAATGGATAATGGCATGATCAAGGTTGAAGTTTCAGTTAAAGGACCTGGTCCAGGTCGTGAAGCGGCTATCCGTTCACTACAGGCAGCTGGTCTTGAAATTACTGCAATCAGAGACGTAACACCAGTACCACACAATGGATGCAGACCACCAAAACGTCCACGTGGATAATCTTAAGGAGGGTAACTTGTGAAAGAATTAAAGTTTGAAAAACCAACAGCAGTTGAAGAACTGTCAGTTGATGGCAACAAGGGTCGCTTTGTGATTAGACCATTAGAACGCGGTTATGGAATTACCTTAGGAAATGCTATAAGAAGAGTATTACTCTCTTCACTTCCAGGTGCTGCAATCGTGAATATCAAAATTGACGGTATTGAACATGAGTTCTCTACTATGGAAGGCATTTATGAAGATGTCATGGGCATTGTTCTTAACCTAAAAAAAGTTATTTTTAGAGTTGATTCAATTGAACCTGACTTTGAACAAAAGCTAGAACTTTATGCAGTCGGTGCAGGAAAAGTAACTGCAGCTGATTTTAATCATGTTGATGGTGTTGAGATTATTAACCCAGAACAAGTCATTGCTAGCCTATCTGATACAGGAAGACTTTCTATGGAAGTTACTGTAAGACGCGGCGTTGGTTATGTAAATGCTGAAAAAAATAAAGTATTCAGCAAGAATGAAAAGAGTATCATTCCAATTGATTCAATCTATACACCAGTATCACGAGTTTCTTATCATGTTGAAAAAACAAGAGGAGATGCTGATGAACTGACATTAGACATTGAAACTAATGGTGCAATCTTAGCAAAAGAAGCTTTGGCTTTAGCATCTAAGATGCTCATTGATTATTTGGATGTTATCGTTCAAATTAGTGAACAAGCAGCTTCGACTGAATTTATTTTTGAACAAGAAGAAGAACCAACAAATAAGAAATTAGAAATGAAGATAGAACAACTTGACTTATCTGTGCGACTATTTAATAGTTTAAAACGTTCTGGTATTTATACAGTTGCTCAAATCATTCGTTTGACAGAAGAAGATGTCATGAGATTTAGAAGTCTTGGTAGAAAATCCTTTAAGGAATTGAAGGAAAAGCTTGCTGAACACGGATTAGAATTCGAAAATACAGCAACTAAGGATTCAAAATTTCATTTAGACGATGAAGAGAAGGAGTAAATCATGGCTTATAGTAGATTGAGACGTAATAGCGCTCAAAGAAAAGCTTTACTTCGTGATCTTGTAACAGATATTATCATCAATGAACGTATCGTTACCACTGAAGCAAAAGCAAAGGAATTGAAAAAATTAGCCGACAAGATGGTCACTTTAGCAAAAGCTGGTACTTTGGCCGCAAGAAGACAAGCAGCTGAAACTGTACGTTTTGAAGACGTTAAAGAAGGTCAAAATGCACTTCAGAAGTTATTTTCTGAAATTGGACCACGTTATGCCGAAAGACAAGGCGGCTATACAAGAATTATCAAAACTGTGCCTAGACGCGGCGATGCTGCACCAATGGCAATTATTGAATTTGTTTAATTAGCAAATTAAATAATAGACTATCGAAAAACAAATTTAGGGTATGGATTAGTCTATACCTTTTTTGTTTATCTAATTTGAGAATTAAAAAGACACTATTGTAATAGTGACTTATCATAATTACTCTTGTTATTTGATAACATTCATAATACAATAGATATGCACGATGATTTAGAAAGAGGAAATATATGAAAAAATTATTTAGTTTAATTGCTTTAATCTTAGTTAGTATCACACTTGTTGGGTGTGATCAAACAACAAATATTACACATACTGCATCAGAAGTAATGGATGCAGTTGAAATTACATTTGCCCAAGGTGATTCAGCTAATACTGTAACTACTAGCCTAACCTTACCTTTGACTTCTGTTTTAGAACCTTCCGCTAATATTAGTTGGGAAAGCAGTAACGTTTCCGTGATTGATAATTTCGGCACTGTAAATAGACAAGAAGAAGACACAGCTGTAACATTAGTTTTATCAGTATCTTTAGGATCAAGTAGCGTTCAAAAACTTTTTGATCTCACAGTTGTAGGAACCATCATCTATCACGATGTTACTTTTAACGTGAATGGTGAACTCATTAATTATAGAATTGTTGACGGACAATTGGTTAATGAACTGAGTGCTATCCAATTAGAAAACCTTAGATTTGATGGATGGACAACCAATCTAACATCCTTAGAACCTTTTGATTTTGATGATGCTATCACTGAAGATGTGACGATTTATGCAATATTAGTTCCGATTATCACAGGACATTTTACAATTGAAGTTTATATAGAAAACTTAGAAGATGAAGCATATTCATTATTGAATTCAGCGAGTGGAATTGCAGAAGAAGGAACTGTAAAATCAACGAACTCAACAATGACTGGTTTTGTTTTAAATGATGAATTGAGTAATCTTTCGGGAGAAGTATCGAGTGAAAATGATTTATTAATAAAAAGCTATTTTGATCGTGTGGATTATACACTAACATTGATGGATCGATATGAAGAAATTGGTGTTGTTACCTATAAATATCAAGAAAGTATTGCTTCAGTTGCTGATCCGGTTAAAACAGGATATGAATTCCTTGGTTGGACAACGACACGAATTGGAACAGAATATTATACTTTTGATGAAGTAATGACGAGTAATGTTATCCTTTATGCTCAATGGAATTTTCTTGATGAGTATACATATACAGGATATTATGAAGGTGCAGATGGTTTAACGGGATTGACCTTAGAAACTTTTTTAAGAACTGTTGTTACAACAGGTTTTGTAGGTGTAAATTACGGTGATGCTAGATATATTCTAGATGATTCGGATGCGGATCCAAACAATAGTAACAATGTAATACTTGTTTATCGTGGAACATCAGTTTCAGGTGTTTGGGATGCCGGTATTACATGGAATAGAGAACATGTTTGGCCACAATCTCTTTTAGGTGTTGATGCTGATAATTATGTTATCAATGCAGCATCCGATTTACACAACCTCAAACCTGCTAATCCAAGTGAAAATTCAAGTCGTAGTAATGATTATTTTGATGACTCAGGATTAAATATAAGTTATGAACCAAGAGATGAAGTCAAAGGAGATGTTGCACGTATCCTGTTTTATATGACGATTAGATACGATTATCTAAATCTTGTTAATAGTACAAGTCCTGCGGTTTATCAAATGGCAATGCTTGATACCCTTTTGGAGTGGAATGCAATGGATCCAGTTGACAGCTTTGAACAACATAGAAATGATGTCATTTATAGTTATCAGCATAATAGAAACCCATTTATTGATCATCCAGAATTTGTTGATAAGATATGGGGAACAATCACAACGAGTAACAATGATTCATTTTACGTAAATCTAAGTACTTCAGCATATCTAATTGATGAGCCATACATATTAAACGAGGAATTTAGCACAAGAAGTTATATCAATTAACATCAAAGGCCATCTGGCCTTTTTTTGTTTAATCGTGATGAATATAGCAACATTATTAATGTAATATCATCTTTTGATGATAAAATATGAGTAGATATTACAGTTCACAACCCATAAAGGAGAATGATTATGTTAGAAATTAAAAACGTTTCAAAGAGTTATGATGGTGTAAAACAAGCATGTGATCAAATCAATTTAACCATTGAGGAAGGCGATCTTTTTGGATTTATTGGGCATAACGGTGCAGGAAAAACAACCTTGTTAAAATCTATTGCTGGGATTATTAGTTTTGAATCTGGAGAAATAACATTCAATGGGTTTTCGATTAAAACTAAACCAATTGAAGTAAAAAAATTGATTGCATATATTCCAGATAACCCTGATATCTATGAATCCCTAACGGGTATTCAATACTTAGAATTTATTTCTGATGTATTTAAATTGGATAACAAGACAAGATCATTAGAAATTGATAAATATGCGACCTTATTTGAGATTATCGACGTACTAAATAATCCAATCAATTCATATTCACATGGGATGAAGCAAAAATTAGTTATTATTGGTGCGCTCATCCATAAGCCACAACTATTATTATTGGATGAACCCTTTGTTGGCCTTGATCCAAAAGCAAGTTTTCAATTAAAAGAAATATTTAAAGATATTTGTAGTCGCGGAGTATCAATCTTTTTCTCAACTCATGTTTTAGAAGTTGTTGAAAAACTATGTAATAAGGTAGCCATTATCAGACAGGGGAAAATCATTGCTGAAGGCAATACAGCAGATATCATCTTGAATGAGTCCTTAGAAACTGTCTTTATGGAAATCGCAAACGAATCATAATGTATAAACAATTAATCAAATTATTCTTCAAAGAGAATTTCTCATTTAAGCGACTACTGGGATTTGATTTGAAACGATCTAAAACAAAAGCTATACTTGTTGGACTTGCATTAATCTATGCAATTGTTGTTTTTCTGGGTTCTTTTGGCTATTTGTTTTTTGATTTAGGAAGAATACTTAATGGGATGGGTCAGCCAGAAATTCTACTGAGCTTCATCACCATTTACTCTATAGGACTATCAATTA
The DNA here is from genome assembly GCA_964625435.1 of uncultured Mariniplasma sp. Taxonomy (GTDB): domain Bacteria; phylum Bacillota_I; class Bacilli_A; order Acholeplasmatales; family Acholeplasmataceae; genus Peloplasma. The sequence goes on along the minus strand of CAZVDQ010000017.1, from coordinate 15,553 downwards.
TGATTGTGTTATTTCGAGCTAGTGGATACTTATTTTACTATAAAGACTACGATATATTAGCACCTCTACCTATACATCCAAGAACTGTTTTATTTGCGAAGATGACAGTCATGATGGTCATGTTATATATATCAGCTTTTATCTTAACATTACCTATTGTGTTTTCATACTTTTACTGGACAGGTTTTAATATACTAAGCATAATTTTCTTTTTAGTAGCATTCTTATTTGTTCCTTTAGCTCCTATTATTGTGATGTCATTTTTATCATTACTTGTTGCAATGGTCACCTCGAAATTTAGAAGAAGCAAACTAATCTCCATCATATTGATTTTTGTGATAATGATTGGTATTTTCATGTTCTCATTTTCAATCAACGAAACAAGTGTTAATCCTCTTACAGGGCAAATCAATTTATTTTCAGGAATCGGTAATGCTTATCCACCATTTAAGTGGTTTATAACTGCGATTAATGAACATAGTTTTCTTAATTTAGGACTTTTAATTAGCACTCACTCCATAGCTTTCGTAATCTTTATGTTTAGTATTCAAGGATTGGTTCAAAGAACTAATCAAAAAGGTATTAAATCTAATATCAGAAAGAATAATAAACAGCTTAAGTATCAGGAAAAATCGGTATTAGTTACATTGGTTCAAAAAGAATTTAAGAAGTTTTTAAGTTCAACAATTTATGCAATCAATGCAGGATTCGGTCCGGTTATCTTAATTTTTCTTTCAATTGCAAGTTTATTTTATCAAAGTCAAATCGAAAGTTATTTAGGAGAAATGATAGGTACTGGATTGGACGTTGAAGTACTTATACTTGTTTTAATAGGTTTTACTGTGGCAATGACCTATACTCCAGCAATTAGTCTTTCACTCGAGGGGAAGAACTTTTGGATTTTAAAAAGCCTCCCAATTAAAGCAGAAACAATTGTTTATTCTAAGATTGCGTTTAATCTCTTATTAATTGTTCCAATTGCAGCAATCAGTATTCTCTTATTTGGTATCTCAATTGGTTTTAGCATAGTCACACAACTGATATTAATCGTATTAATTGTTGTCTTTGCAGTTCTTATTTCAGCATTTGATGCGATAATGAATATGCTGCTACCAAAGTTTGATTTTGTAAATGAAGCTGAGGTTGTTAAACAAAGTGTGACTGCATTATTGGGTATCTTTGGTGGATTTACATTTATTGCTCTAAGTGGACTTGTTTATTCTTGGCTAAGTGATATGATGTCATTTAATTCAATAGCACTCATTTTAATTGGAATTAATTTGGTATTAACAGTACCGATGATCTATTTTATAATAAACAAGTCTGCAATTATCTTTTCTAAAATGAAAGCATAATTGATTATAAAGGAGGAAAAAAATGATTAAAGCAGTCATCTTTGATTTAGACGGGGTTATAGTAAGTACTGATGAATTTCATTATAAAGCATGGAAATATATGGCCGATCAAGAAAATATATCGTTTGATCACTCCATTAATCATCGTCTAAGAGGGGTTTCAAGAATGGAATCTCTTAATATTATTTTAGAAAAATCAAAAAAACCCTACACAGAAAGTGAAAAGGTGAGTCTAGCAAAGATTAAGAATGATTATTATGTTGAATCTCTTAGAAAGCTTGATGAGACTTTCATCTTGCCAGGTGTTTTAGAAGTATTATCAGATTTGAAACAGATGAGCATCAAAGTTGCTATTGGTTCTTCATCTAAAAATACAAAACTCATTTTAAAGCAAATAAAATTAATTGGCAGTTTTGATGCAATAGCCGATGGTAATGACGTAAAAAATAGTAAACCAGCTCCAGATATATTTTTAACTGCAGCAACCAAACTAAAGATGAATAATCAAGATTGCCTGGTTATTGAAGATGCAGAAGCGGGTATAATTGCAGCAAAAAGAGCAGGTATGTTTGCCTTTGCAGTTGGTGATGCAAAAAAATCACCTGAAGCGGATTATAAAGCAACCATTATTAAGGAATTAATAGATGTCATCAAAAATAATTAATAACACCATTTTGTCTATCAAGTTTTCTTGGTTTAATTGAATCAGCAAACCTAAAAAACCCATTTAAAAAAGGCACAGTTAAAAAAATCGTTAAACCAATCCGAGCTTTCTTAGAAATTTAGATGATACAAAACTTTAGAATAGTATAATAAAAAAAAGCCTTGTTAATCTCTTAACTAGGCTTTTTTAGACTCATTTTTTAAATAGTTATAAATTGCATCTGCTGCTTGCATACCATCATAAACTGACTTTGTAATTTGTAGTTTTCCACCGATGATATCCCCTGCTGCAAATAAACCTTCAATATTGGTTTGATAATTCTCATCAACAGCAATATTATTTTTTTCAACAACAACTCCGAGTTGTGATGCGAAATCAATTGAACTGGGAATCCCTAGTGCAATAAAGACGCCATTAATTGGGTATTCACCATCATCAGTAACGATGTGAGTGATTTTCTCAGCACCCTTAAAGCCAATAATTTTTCCAGACACAACTGGATTATCTATTTTGCATGTTAAGTCGTTGCCATGTGTAAATACTGTAACATCATTTGAAATCCTATTGAGGTATTCAAGTTCATGTTCCATATATGCACCACAGCCTACAATAGCTAGTTTTTTCTTCCGATAGAAGTAGCCATCGCAAGTAGCACATAAACTAATACCTTTTCCTCTAAATTTAGTAAAACCCGGTATATTTAAGGTTTGTCTCGTTTTTCCGGTAGCGAGTAAAACTGTTTCTGATTCAAAAGAATCTTTTGTAGTTGTTAGTGTAAATCCCGATTCATTTTGTTTTAATGAGATGACTGAATCAGTAATGATATCGACACCCAAATTTTTCGCTTGTTGAACTCCGGAAGCGATAAGTTTGCTACCCACAACGGGTTCAGGAAATCCGTAATAGTTTTCCACTAAATCATCGTATCCTTCAAGTGCTCCTAAATCTTTACCGATAACCAGTGGATGAAGACCAGCTCTTTTTAGATATAGAGCTGCAGTAACACCTGCTGGACCATATCCAATAATTATAACTTTTTTCATGCTTCCAACATTTTCTTAAGTGTTGCTTTAGATTGGACACCAATCATTGATTGATGGACTTTTCCATTTTTAAAAACAACCATTGTAGGAATACTCATAATGTCAAATTGATCAGCAATTTCATATTCCGCATCTACATCAAGTTTTCCAACTTTAAATAAGACACCAGTTTCTTTAACAAGATCTTCTAAAATTGGTGTAACTCTCAAACATGGACTACACCAAGTTGCCCAAAAATCGACCAAAACCGGAACATCACTCTGCAATACTTCTTTTTCAAAATTGTCCGTTGTAAAATTAAATACCATATATTTTCACCTCTGTCTTATGTTCACGTCTATTATAAAGAATTAATTAGAAAAATGCTAATTATTTACATTGAAAATGAATATTTAAGCAAATTATGTGTAGACATCCTATAAATAACACTTCACTAAGTGAAAACCCAAAATTTATGGACAGTTGTCTTTCTAATATCTTTTTAACGTGATATAATGTTAAGGTACGAAATGTAGGTGAATTTCATGATAAAAGTAAGCGATTTAAGCTTTTCATATAATGGTATTGATGAAGCGTTGAGCCATGTAAATTTAGCGATATCCAAGGGAACTTGGGTATCCATTTTAGGACACAATGGTTCAGGAAAATCGACATTATCGAAACTTTTAGTCGGATTACTAGCGCCAGCAACTGGAGAAATTTATATCGACGGATTAATTTTGAATGAAGAACACATTGCCGAGATACGTAAAAAAATTGGTATTGTTTTTCAAAATCCAGATAATCAATTTGTTGGTGTAACTGTAAAGCATGATATTGCTTTTGGTCTAGAAAATCAGCAAATCCCTCACGATGAAATGGTTGAAAAGATTCACCACTATGCTTCTTTGGTAGGAATGGAAGAATTTCTAAGTAAAGAACCACACCAGTTATCAGGAGGACAGAAGCAAAGAGTTGCTATTGCAGGCGCTTTGGCAATGGAACAAGATATTATGATTCTAGATGAAGCAACTTCTATGTTAGATCCTGAAGGAACTCAAGAAATCATAAATTTAATTAAGATACTAAACAAAGATTTAAATAAGACAATTATTACAATAACTCATGAATTATCATTTGCTGCACAAAGCGATTATTTAATCGTACTCAAAGAAGGGCAAGTCATTTTAGAAGGTACTCCAAAAGAAGTTTTCAAACAGGAAGATCTTTTAAAGTCATCTCATTTGGAGCTTCCATTTGAGCTGAGTCTTTACAATGAAGCAATCAAGGATGATCACATTGATAAAAAGATATTGGAGGCGCTATGGGCATTCAATTCAAAGATGTAAGCTATGCTTATAAAGGCCTAAAAGTTAATTATGACGCCATTCAACATATTAATTTAAATATCGATGAAAAGGGCGAGTTCATAGCAATCATAGGTCAGACAGGATCTGGAAAATCTACACTTGTCCAACATATGAATGCATTGTTGTTACCGAACAGCGGAAATGTTGTTGTTTTTGGGCAAAACCTTCCACCCAAGAAGAAAGAAAAGATTAATTATCTTCGTCAAAAAGTTGGTCTAGTTTTTCAATTTCCTGAATACCAATTATTTGAAGAAACAATTTTAAAAGATATTATGTTCGGACCTAAAAATTTCAAGTCAACTGAAGCACAAGCCACAGAAATGGCTAAAAAAGCAGCAAAGATTGTTGGTATTGATGAATCGCTTTATGAGCAATCACCATTTAGAATCAGTGGTGGTCAAATGCGTAGAGTTGCAATAGCTGGTATTCTTGCTATGGAACCAGAAATCCTTGTTTTAGATGAACCTACTAGAGGATTAGATCCTAAGGGTAGAAGAGATCTTATGGCAATATTTAAAGAATTACATGAAAAAGAAAATAAAACAATTATTCTTATTTCGCATGATATGGATTTAGTTTCAGAGTTTGCAAAACGTGTAATTGTTTTAAAAGAAGGACTTTTGGTCTTTGATGGAACAAAAGAAAAACTTTTTGAGCATCCTGATTTTGATTCATTTCATTTGGATTTACCAACGCCGCTTAAGATATTGAAATATCTAGAAAAAAACGTGGGAATTTCATATCAACCGAAATATGATTTTGATTCTCTTTTAAGTTACTTAAAGGAGGTATCTCATGAATAATATTACGATTGGTCAATTTATTCCGGGAAACTCTTGGTTACATAAACTTGATCCGAGAATTAAATTGCTTAGTTTGGTTATCCTTTTAGTAGGGACCTTTTTGATTCCTATTTCAGTGAGTGCGATTCCTTTGATTACAATGCTTATCATTTTTGTTGGAATCATGATTTTAACCGCATCCTCTGGTATTCCAATGCGTAAAGTTTTAAATGGGCTTCGCCCTATTGTCTTTTTATTAACATTCACTTTTTTCATTCAACTCTTTTATGTCAAAACAGGCTCACTTGTTTTTGATCCGATTCCTATGTATATATCTCTAACGAGTATTGTTGGAATCATCTTATTTTTAATCTTTTATAATTGGTCCAAAAAATATATAAAAACACGCATTCTATATTTCTTTTTTGCAGCATTTATGGTGTTTTTTATACAAGCCTCACTTCCATATGTTGGCTTTACAAGTTATACATTATATATCTATGATGAAGGGCTCATGAGAGCTGGGTTTATCTTTGTAAGAATTACGAATGTCATTATTATGACTTCATTGTTAACCTTTACAACGATGACCACTGATTTAAATTACGGAATTGAATCTTTGCTTAAGCCTTTAAAAGTTATTAAAGTACCCGTTGATGTGATTGCTATGATGCTATCGTTGACATTAAGATATATTCCAACATTGTTAGGTGAAACAGAAAAAATAATGAAAGCTCAAGCATCTAGAGGAGTCGATTTCAAGGAAAGCAAACTTAAAGATAAGGTCGTTCAAATCATCTCTTTATTAATTCCTGTATTTGTTATCTCGTTTAAACGAGCTGAAGATTTGGGAAATGCAATGGAAGTTCGCGGATATATCATTGGTGCGAAAAGAACAAGAATTGATCAATATACGATTGGATTTGTTGATATATTAAGTCTTGTAATGGCGATTGTTATTTTGGGATTAATCATTTATTCTAAGGTGATTTCATGAGGTATCTTGCTATAGTTAGTTATGACGGATCAGTTTATCATGGATTTCAAAGACAAAATAACGGATTGGGTATTCAAGAGGTTATTGAAAAATCATTTAGCATAATGACGCAAACTGATATTAAAATATATAGTGCGGGAAGAACTGACAAAGGCGTTCACGCGATTGGACAAGTATTTCATTTTGATAGTGACCTAGATATCGATGAACAAACATGGCTTCGTGTTAATGATAGGTTGCCATTAGATATAAGAATCAAAAAAATTAAAAAAGTGAAATCTGATTTTCATGCAAGACATAGTGCGAAATCAAAAATATATAAATATGTCATTGCGAAAAAACCAAGTACTGCATTTACCAAAAATTATGAAGTATATATCAAAAATTTTGATATTGAACCTGTAAAAAAGGTTATTAATGATTTTGTAGGAACACATGATTTTAAGGGATTTTCTCAATATGTTCAAGACAGAACCACTGCAAAGACTATTTATCGTGTGGAGATTAAAGAAACAAAAAAACACTATAGTTTCACCTTTCATGGTAGTAGTTTCTTAAAATATATGGTGCGTTCAATGATGGGAACATTAATTGAAATTGGGATTGGTAAGAAAGATCCTGACACCATTAAAAAAATATTCGAAACAAACGATAGGTCTTTAGCTGGAAAAACTGCTCAAGCGAGAGGATTATTTTTAGTCAAAATCTACTATTAGCATGCTATAATAAACTCATAAGGAGAGTGCAAATGTTCATTACTTTTGAAGGTGGCGAAGGCACCGGGAAAACAACACTAATTAAAGATATTGCTGATATTCTCAAAAGAGATTATGATGTTTTAACCTCAAGAGAACCTGGCGGAAGCATGATTGCAGAGGCCATACGCGATGTTATCTTAAATCCTAAGTACAAGGGTGTAACCCCTAATACAGAGGCTCTTCTTTTGGCTGCAGCAAGAGCACAACATCTTGATGAAATAATTTTACCCGCCTTAGCAGAAAACAAAATTGTTTTATGTGATCGTTATTTAGATAGTTCACTGGCTTATCAAGCATATGCAAGAGATTTAGGTTTTGATTTCGTGTTAAATATTAACCAATATGCAACTTATCACATGCCAGAATTAACTTTTTATATTGATTTAGATCCATTGGTAGGGATGTCTCGGATTTCCAATCGGTCAAAATATGATCGTCTCGATCAAGAAACCGTCATCTTCCATCAACGAGTAAGAGAAGGATATCAAAAAATTGCTAAAATGTATCCCAATCGAATCGTGACAATCGATGGAACGCAGTCAATTGAAAAGATTAAAGAACAAATCATATCTAAAATCAAGGAAAGTATATGAAACAGGCACAGTATTTTTTTCAACAAACAATCTTAAAAAATAGACTTGCACATCTCTATTTGATCAGCGGTCCTAAAGGCAGTGGGAAATCTCAATTAGTAGAAGAAGTTGCTTTTATGATTCTTAGCCAAAATCGCGAAGATACATCGCATCTCAAACAACAAATTGCCGAACGCAAGATTGCTAATATGATGGTTATAGAACCCGATGGTTTGTCTATTAAAAAAGAACAAATTTTAGCACTTCAAGCTGAGTTTTCTAAAACAGCATTAGTTAGTGGCCCTAGAATATATGTCATTAAGAATATTGAAAAAATAGGAAGTAGTGCGGCTAATAGTTTACTTAAATTTATGGAAGAACCACTGAGTCACAGTGTTTACGGTTTCTTATTAACTGATAATATTGATGATGTCATGAGAACCATCATTTCACGCAGCCAGGTTTTGTATCTAAAAAGTATTGACGAAAAAGATTTAGAACTTGAGTTGATTAATTTAGGTATCGATGAACGGGTTGCAGTCTTAGCTCCCTATTTGACAAAAAACATCGATGAAGCAATTTTACTAGCTGAAAATCCTAATTTTCTTGAGATGGTTAATTTCATTCAAGAAATCATTATTCACTGGGCTGATAAAGATATATCGTTTCCATTGTATTTTGTAAAGCATGGGCGATTTATTATTCAAGATAGAGAATTTTTCATGAACTTTTTGGAGTTAATCTTATTATATTTCTTAGATTTAATCCATTATAGAGCACATCAAGATATTATGTTCACATTTCTTAAAGAACAAATTCAAATTCAATCAAATCAAATGCAGATTTTAGATATTGAAAAACTGATTGAACAAATTCAAGAGATTTTACAGAAACAAACCTATTATATTAATCTCGAGCTCGCGCTCGACCAATTATCTAACATGTTAGAAAAGATGAGGTGAGAAAGTGAAAGTTGCATTAGTACAATTTAAAGAAGCAGGAAAAAAATATTACTTCTCCTATGGAGATTTAGAAATAGAAATCAGCAACTTAGTTGTTGTTGAAACAACGCGTGGTATTGAAATAGGCAAAGTTTATTTATTTAAAGAAATTGAAGAATCAGAATTAACAAGTGAACTTAAACCTATTATCAGAAAAGCTAATGAAGGCGATATCAAAGAAGACCAATACAACCAAACACTTGAAGTGGGTGTTATTGAAAAAGCGAAAATACTGGCCGTTCAAAACGATCTAGAAATCAAGGTCTTAGGTGCTGAATATACACTTGATAGAAAAAGACTGCTGATTTACTTTGAATCTGAAACTCGCGTTGATTTTAGAAACCTGGTTAGAGATTTAAGTGAAATTTATCATACACGTATTGAATTAAGACAAATTGGACCTAGAGATGCTGCAAAAATGATTGGTGGTATCGGACCATGTGGCTTGATTTTATGCTGCACAACATTTATCGGTGAATTTGAGGCTGTTTCAATCAAAATGGCAAAGAATCAAAATATTGCGCTAAACCCACAAAAGATTTCCGGTGTTTGTGGCAAATTATTATGTTGCATTAAGTATGAGGATAATGTATATACTGAATTAAAGGCATTGCTTCCAGATCTAAAGGAAAAAGTGGAAACAGAAAACGGAACAGCAACTGTTGTTGAACTCAACATCATAGGTCAGAAGATTAAAGTGAAAAATGCAGAGAGTGGGAAAACAGAATGGTTGCCACTCGCAGGAATTACACGCGAATAAATCATGCTTAGAACATTATTGGGTACCAATCTATGGATTGAACAAAAATCTAGACAAGCTTTTAATTTAGATACTATCTTGTTAGCTGATTTTATTAAGATACCAGCACGTTCAAAAGTGATTGCAGATTTTGGTACTGGTGCTGGAGCATTAATTCTATATATGAGTAAAAAAACAAAAGCAAAAATCATCGGAATAGAAATTCAAGAGGATCGATATTTGCAAGCAGTGCACAATATTGAATTAAATCATCTTACTGATCAACTATCATGCATACATCAAGATGTCAGATCAACTGATTTAAAAGATTTGGATGTGGTTATTAGCAATCCTCCATTCTTCAGAATCACAGAAAACGGCAACGTTAATGAAAGTGAAGAGGATCAAATTGCACGCCACGAAGTGATGTTATCACTAAAAGAGCTGATTGAATCAGTTTCAAAAACATTAAAATTCGGTGGACATTTTTTCATGATTCACAGGCCTGATCGCTTCGCTGAGATTGTTGAGGTAATGAATCAATTCGCTCTTGAGATTAAACGCATCCGGTTTGTTCATCCTTATCTTAACGCAAATCCAAATCATGTATTAATTGAAGCAATAAAAAACGGACAACCAGGTATGAAGGTTGAACCACCGCTTATCTTATACTATGAAAAGCATGTTCTAACGAACGAAGTTGTTGATATATATGGAGGGAAATCTTATGTTACTAAGCGTATTAAATAGAAAAGAAAAATTAAAATTTCTTGATTTAGCGATGCACATGGTCTCTGTTGATGGAAAACCTAGTGAATTAGAACAGAGATTATTAAATATGATGCTTGCTGAAGTAGGAGATCATATTGTTGAGGAGTATCAGTTTGCCTTGAGCAAAAAACTGCCAGAAACGATTCATTTCTTCAAATCTGTTCATAAAAAAATAAAAAACATTGTTTATTTGAATTTAATGAAGGTTACGATGTCAGATGATTTTTACAATACCCTTGAACACGATTTTTTAGAAGAATTACGTCTTGAATTCAAGATTGATGAAACAAAGAAAAAGCAATTAATGAGATTGGTCTACACTGAAAGAGATTTAAGAGAACGTGCAAAGAGAGTTGTCGGTCACTAATGCAGAAGAGCTTTAAGGAGCCCAAACCTACACTTTATGTCGTTTCAACACCCATAGGTAATTTAAAAGATATCACATATCGGGCAATAGAAATACTCAATCAAGTAGATATAATTTTAGCTGAGGATACTAGAATATCCTCAGTTTTGTTAAATCACTATAACATAAAAAAACCGATGATGAGTTATCATGAATTTAATAAAGAGGAAAAGGAATCTCAAATTATATCCCTTTTAGAGGAAAAGAAAAATATTGCATTAATTAGTGATGCTGGCACACCCGGAATTAATGATCCCGGATATGAAATCATTAAAAAAGTAATAGAATCCGGATATTATGTCGTCTCTATTCCTGGACCAAGTGCAATTTTAGCGGCTCTTGTAACAACGGGCCTTATCATTCAACCTTTTACTTTTGTTGGTTTTCTACCAAGAAAACAATCTGAAATGAAAAATATTCTGGAACCATATAAAGGAAGAAAAGAAACACTTGTCATCTACGAGTCTCCATTAAGAGTTTTAAAAACATTAAAGACTATTTATCAAATTCTAGGTAATAGAAATATTGCTCTAGCAAGAGAACTTACGAAAATGTTTGAAACAATTATTAGAACATCACTCGATAAGGCAATAGAGATGGAACATAATCCAAAGGGGGAATATGTAATAGTTATCGAAGGAGATTATGAAATACAAATGGAGTTCGATGAATCGATAACTGAACATACAAAAAGACTCATCAAATCCGGTATGAATGAAAAGGATGCGATGAAACAAGTTTCAAAACAAAGACACATCCCAAAAAGTGAAGTATATCAAGAATATAAGATTGACAATAAAAAGACTTGATTTTTAGTTGATTTCATATATAATAAGATTATTATAGGCAATGAGAAAAAGAGTAGTTTGATTTTAGCGTCTAGAGAGTTCATGTTTGGTGAAAATGAACCCTAAATCAAATGAACGTGGTTTTCGAGCCTTTTGGTCGATAGGTAGACCAAAACGTATGTCCGCGTTAAGGATTTTGAGTGCTAGCATTGCTAGAACTAAGGTGGTACCGCGAAATTTTCGTCCTTAGATTTTTTTAAGGGCGATTTTATATTTTTTAGGAGGTAATGGAAATGGAAAAAACATATTATTTAACAACAGCAATTGCATATGCTTCAGCGATTCCTCATATAGGAAATGTTTATGAGGCTATTTTAGCTGATGCTATTGTCAGATTTAAAAGATTAGATGGCTATGACGTCTTTTTTCAAACAGGAACAGATGAACATGGACAAAAAATAGAAAGTAGAGCTCAAGCAAATGAGCTTTCTCCGAAGACTTACGTAGATTATATTTCATCAGAAATAAAAAGAATTTATCAAAAGGTTAATATTAGTTATGATCAATTTGTTAGAACAACCGATGAAAGACACATTAAGTCTGTTCAAGCAATCTTCAAAAAACTCTACGATCAAGGTGATATTTACTTAGGAGAGTATGAAGGTTGGTATTCAATTGCTGAAGAAGCATTTGTCTTAGAAAAAGATATTGTCGATGGAAAAACCCCTAATGGGGATATTCCAGTGTGGACAAAAGAAGCAGCATACTTTTTAAAACTTGCACCTTATCAAGAGCTGCTTATTAAGCACATAGAAGAGCATCCCGAGTTCATCGAACCTGAATCGAGAAGAAATGAAATGATTCAAAATTTCCTCAAAGAACCACTCCCAGATCTATCAGTATCTAGAACATCCTTTACATGGGGGATTCCTGTTGAATTTGATGAAGGACATATTGTTTATGTGTGGATTGATGCTTTAAGCAATTATATTACGGGTCTAAATTACCATCCTGATCAACCAAACTCACTTGAATTTTCTAAGTACTGGCCTGCTGATGTTCATTTGATTGGTAAAGACATTTTAAGATTTCATACGATTTATTGGCCAATCATTTTAATGGCTTTAGGATTAGAATTGCCTAAACAGGTTTTTGGACATCCTTGGGTTCTAGTAAATAAAAGTAAGATGAGTAAATCTGTGGGTAACGTTATGTATACAGATGATCTTGTTCGTTATTTTGGTGTGGATACTGTCAGATATTATGTGCTTCACGAAATACCTTTCGCACAAGATGGCAATATTACTTATGAACTGCTTATTGAAAGAAATAATAGTGATTTAGCGAATACGATTGGAAATCTCGTTAACCGCACAATCGGTATGGCACATAAGTATAGAGAAGGTGTCGTTAAAAAAGTGATACTAGATGAACCTTTTGAATTAAGTCTAAAAGAAAAGTGTTCTTTCTTGTTATCACAAATTAGAAATCATATGGATGAACTTAAGGTTGCTGATGCCTTGGAAGAAATCGTCAAGCTTGCAAGATTTGCTAATAAATATATTGATGTTTCCGAACCATGGGTATTATTTAAGAATCCCGAAAAACAAGAAATTCTTGATCACGTCCTTTATCATCTATTAGAAACAATTAGACATATTGCAATCGCACTTCAGCCTTTTACACCAGAAACATCATTAAAGATTGCACAACAAATTGGATTAGATGACTTGAGTTTTGAATCATTAGCGACATTTGGTAATTATCCAGAACAGATATTGGGTAAGGCAGAAGTTTTATTTGAACGTTATGATTCAGCGAAGAAGCTGGAAGAAATATTAAAAGATCAGAATGAATAAATTAAGAACATGGGTTCAATCTGAGTTATTTAAAAATAAAATATATCCCGAAATTGAAAGAGTGATTGCTGTTATTGTTTTCACTATTACTTATCGTAACAAGATCAGTAAAGAACATATTTGGAAATTTCAAACGTAAAATAATCGCATAAAAGACCTCATTTGAGGTCTTTTAAGCTTTTTATGAAGATGAACTTGATTTCATGCTAGTAAATATGGAAAAGCATTCATATAATTGATATAATAAGGTTGTATACATATCATCTATGCATTTCAACAAAAAGGAGAATGTTCTATGATTTACACGTGTACACTCAATCCCGCCGTGGATTATATTCTTAGACTGAAATCTTTAGAAACTAATCAATTAAATCGAGCAGAAAAAGCCTACTTTCGCGCGGGTGGCAAAGGTATCAATGTTTCTGTTGTCCTTAATAATTTAGGTGTACCCACTGTAGCCACTGGATTTCTAGGTGGTTTCTCTGGAGAATTCATAAAATCGGATTTAAACCAATATAGATTGATAAAACTGGATTTTATAGATATTTTGGGAACAACACGAATTAATCTGAAGCTCAATCACGGATTTAAAGAAACTGAAGTGAATCCATCAGGACCTGTGATCTCAAATCAAGATTTTGAAAAAATACTCAAAAAAATTGAAAAACTTTCACAAGACGATCTATTGATTTGTTCTGGTAGCGCATGCTATGGACAAGAAAATACTTATGTTAAGATTGCAAGCGTTTGTCAACAAAAAGGAATTAAATTTGTTATGGATATTCCGGGTAAAGAACTCATGGAACTCATTCATTTCAAACCTTTATTGATAAAACCGAATCTAGCAGAACTCGAAGATTATTTTGACATTAAAATTCAATCCATGAATGATATGATATTTTATGGAAAAAAATTGATTGAACTAGGTGCACAAAATGTTATGATTTCAATGGGGTCTAAAGGTTCACTCTTCATTGATTCAAAAGTTGTTTACAGGGCATCTCTTGTTCACGGTCACGCAATCGATACAACTGGCGCAGGAGACTCAATGGTTGCTGGGTTTATTAAATCCTATTTAGAACATCAAGATTCAAAAAAGGCTTATTTAAATGCAGCAATTTGTGGTTCAGCCACAGTATTTAGTGAAGGTCTTGCATCACAGGAAACACTTAAGTTATACCAAAACAAAATCAAAATAAAGGAGATTCACACATGAAAATCAGCGAATTAATCGACCTTCCACTCATCAAACTTAGTCTCGAGGCTAAATCTAAGGATCAAGTGATAAAAGAACTTTCAAATATCTTATTAGATAACAAGCGTATCTCAGATTTAAAACTCTTTATTGAAGATGTTTACGAAAGAGAAGCACTAGGATCAACAGGCATTGGATTTAAGATAGCTATTCCCCATACAAAATCAAAGTATGTTACTAAACCATCCCTAGTCTTTGGTAAATCTGTTAATGGTATCGAATATGAAAGTTTAGATGGAGATCCAGCAGAATTATTCTTTTTAATTGCTATGCCTGAAGTTGGAGCAAATACTCACCTACAAGCTTTAGCGCTTTTATCGCGTAATTTGATTCATGAGGAATTTAGAGAGCAATTATTAGAAGCGAAAACAAAAGAAGAAGTTCTAAAGATTTTAAAAGCGATAGATAAGACATAAAAATGTTTAAAATAATTGCAGTAACTGCATGCCCCACAGGTATTGCACATACGTACATGGCTGCTGAAATGCTTGAAAAAACAGCCCATGAATATCCAATTCAAATAATTGTTGAAACCAATGGAGCCATGGGAACAGAACAGCGATTAACAAAGGCAGATATTGACTCATGTGATGCAGTGATCATTGCAGCTGATGTTTCAGTTGAGATGAATCGTTTCATTGGCAAACCGCTCATTGAAGTCAGTGTAGGTGAAGCAATAAGAAATCCTAAAAAACTTATTCAAGATGCCATGGATGGATTATATAAGATATATCAAGGTTAATCTGATTTAGAGGTATTTATGAAGAAAAGATTAAACATATATAAAAATATGATGAGTGGCGTCAGCCACATGCTCCCGTTTGTTGTTGCGGGAGGTATTTTTATTGCGCTTTCGTTTATTTTTGATGCTAGCAATTCTGGAGCAATTGATTTTGGTTCAGGAACAGCTATTGCAGCATGGTTTAATGATACAGGACATCTAGTTATGAGTTTCATGTTACCAGTCTTGAGTGGATTTATTGCTTATTCAATTGCAGATCGTCCTGGTTTAGTTCCAGGATTTTTAGCTGGAGCACTTGCTACAACAGGGGATAGTGGATTTATTGGTGCGCTCATCGGAGGGTTCTTAGCTGGCTACTTTATGCTCATTCTTATTAAGATCTTTGCGAAGTTACCAGCATCACTCACTAGTCTCAAAGCAATTTTCATCCTGCCTATCTTAGGGACGCTTATCACCTCCTTTTCGATGTTAG